>JANYBI010000093.1 GCA_025360875.1 Lentisphaerota bacterium | reverse complement strand
TTTCGTTCCATTTATAATTCTAGCCGTTAATCCGGATAATTCCAAACCAGTAGCGGTATCTCCTGCGAATTTATTGAATGTGAAGTTAGTTGCCTAGGCGAAGATAATATTGTACTATACCGAAACAAACAGTATTTTATGCAAGAGGTTTTTTCCCTAATAATAATGGTGTATGATGAAAGAGATCTTTAACGTACTGAATAATACTGCGAACAGTCCAAAAGCTGATAAGCTTGAAGCCCGGAAGATATTTCTGCAAATACGAGAAGGAATCTGGACGGACATCATGAATGGGAAATTTCCGAAGGAATATGTGTCTGCCAATGGCAGGAAATACACTGGTGCTCCACTGAGGACTGCGATACGGAGCGATTTCCTGTTGGCAAACAAGATCGCGTTGGGATCGAAGTATAAGAAGGATAGGATATCCGATCTTGCCCAGCGAGATCTGCTGTTCAGCGTGTTAAGATACAGGGAAACTTTTCCGGGCAGGCAGGGTGATAAATTCTATTGCTGCCCAAAGTGTACTGAAAGAATTTACGCATGCCTGAGCGCAAAGGTGTTCCATTATATTGACAATGATAAATGGAAAGCGGAAATAGAAAACACGGACTGAAGACATGATTTCCTGACCGCCCGGGCCTTGTCCAACCCTATTCCCTCGGATGTCTGAGCTTCCGGCATTTCGGGCACATGAAGATGTCCAGACCGTAGATTACCGCCTTCTCACGGATCTTTGCGATTGTCGCAGAATCACCTGCCTTCATCTCAAGCATGTCGGAAGAGTTGTCGGCGACAAGCACTCCAGGGCCGCGGGTGAGCTCGATCTTTATTGAGGAATCTTCGGAAAGCACAAGATGGTTGGTCACCTCCGTGCTGTTGCTGAACGCAAGTCCGATCCCGACCCTGAAGGTGCTGTGCGTTATGCTCCGGTAATAGGCGGTGCTGCCATGTACTGTAGATACTCCGACCCCGTCGCCCACGATCTCTTCGCCATAGGGCCTGCCATCGATGAACACCTTGTAGCGGATGGCGCTTACCGGATTGGCGTTGTGGATGAAAATGTCGTTGATGGCCTTCAGCTTGAACTTGCCGCATGTTACTGCAAGCTTTATCAGTTCGGATTTATGGAGCTTGCCATTTGCGAGGAATCCAAATATTTTCCTGTAGGACGAATGTTCATCGCAGAGCGGAGCGGTCCGGATGTCCCTGACAGGGAACTTCGGGATGCCGGGGAATTCCCTTTCCGCTCCGAGGAGCGCACCATCGCCTCCGTGGACTATGATAAGCTCCGGAGCCCGCGAGATGTCATGCTTCCCAAGGTAGGGCTTTATGTCTTCGAGATATCTTCCTTGCAGCGATATCTTCATGCTTCACTCCTTTTTGCTCGATGCCAATACTGAATAGAGGACTGCCGCCGCGCAGTTTCCGACATTGATCGAGTTCTTGAAACCGAACATCGGCAGATTTACTATACCATCGCAAATTGAAATTGTCTCGGGGAGAATGCCCAGAGCCTCGTTCCCGAAGACGAGTCCCAGCGGAAATTCATACTTCTTTTCCCAGGCGCAAATTCCGTTCGGACCTGTTTCCACGGCAAGTATCTGTGCGGCACCTTCCGACCTCATGGTCTTCACCGCATCCACTGAGTTTTCGAAATGTCTGAACTTGACAGTCTGTTCCGCGCCCATTGCGGTTTTCGCAAGTTTCGGATGCGGAGGAAATGGGGTATACCCGCAGCACAAGATTTCTCTCGCCCCGACCGCGTCCGCAAGCCTGAATATATTTCCAGTATTGTGCGCGCTCCTGAGCCTGTCAAGAATGATCGTTATTTCAGGATTTGTCATTTTTTTCATTGATTTCACTATATCCGGTATATATGGACAGGAAAATTGAATTTAAAAATATGAGTTCAAAAATTATAAAATAACTAAATAATAATAGTATAAAGTAATTAATTTTAATAAAATTCACAAATTTACTTGACATTGCTTTAAATTCCTGTATTTGTTACTTATCAAGAAGAGAAAAATCTATATATTTTGGAGGGAAACATATGAGCCAGGATTATCAGGAGATGCCACCTCAGGACCAGGATCAGATGCAGGATCAGCAGCAGGGAGGGATGCCTGCCGGACCGTCCTATGAGGAAGTAATGGCGGCGAAATCGATAACCTTCGAGGACATCAAGGCACATCTTACCGGACCAGTCATATCAGTATGTATCCACATTGTCGGTGTAGCGCTTCTGCTCACGTTTGTCGTTGCGGCCCCCGAAGCCAGGCAGGAAATCGCGGTCGAGATAAAGGAACTCGAAGTCAAGGACATTGAGAAGCTTCCTGATCCTCCGCCAGAGGAGAAGGTTGAACAGATTGATCCGAATATCGAAGTCGAAGGACCGTCCACAAATGCGCCGACAGAGAGCACGAACATAAGTTCAACGACCACGGACGTCTCCGTGGGATTCTCGGATTCCCCGGATGTCCCGATGTCGAACGTCCTTTCAATAGCACCCTCGAATTCACCTCTTGTACTTCCCGGAATCATGGCTGGAAGAAGCAGGGGCGGACGTGTTGCAGCTCTTAGGAAATACGGCGGAAGCTCCTCCACTGAAAGATCCGTTTCAAAAGGTCTGAACTGGCTGCGTGACCATCAGAACGCCGATGGATCCTGGGGTGATAATCCCGGATATTCACCTGCGATGACCGGTCTTGCGACACTCGCGTTCCTTGCGCATGGCGAGACACCGAGTTCCCAGGAATATGGCACATGCGTCCTCAAGGCCATAAGGAAACTTATTGAATATGGTAACGGAGCCAATGCGGAAGGTTTGATCCAGCAGCCTGGAAACGGATACGGGCACGCTATTGTCGCATATGCCCTTTCAGAATCCTATGCCCTTACCAAGATACCGATGATCGAAGAGGCGATGAACAAAACCATGACCAGGGTTGTCACAGGACAGAATACCCTGGGCAGCTACAACTACATGTATAACAATGCTCCTGACAAGGATGTTGGAGGGGCACCCCGCTCCGACTTGTCGGTTGCAGGATGGAATTATCAGGCTCTGAAGGCCGCATTCGCGGCCGGATGCAGCGTGAAAGGCCTTGAGACTGCAATAGAGAACGGAAAGAACATAGGACTTAAGAAAACCAGTTTCGTGCCAGGTGGTGGATTCGCATATGCCGGTTCGCCTACTGGCGGCAAAGGAGCCGGCCCCTCCATGACTGCTGCGGGAACACTTTGCCTTCAGCTTTTCGGAGAAGGAAAATCAAAAGAAGCCCTTGCGGGATTGAAATGGATCGAGTCAAATCCCACCCTGATGAAATGTGACTGGCCGAATCAAAGCGGAGTTATTTACCAGTGGTATTATCAGACACAGGCTCTTTTCCAGGGATATTCCGGAAGTGGAGGCGCATGGGAGGCCTGGAACAAGGAATTCCAGAGATCCCTCATGAAGGAGCAGGAAGCAGACGGGCATTGGACCAGCCCTTCAGATAAATATGGGAAGCATGAACCCGAATGGGGTTTGAAAGGGATCGACGGATATGTTTACTCGACAGCCCTGTGTTGCCTGATGCTCGAGGTCTACTACCGCTATCT
>JANYBI010000072.1 GCA_025360875.1 Lentisphaerota bacterium | reverse complement strand
TGTGAGCGCACTCTGCAGATATTTTGTAAGGAAAGGACTGAAGGTTGCACCGTTCAAGGCGCAGAACATGTCGTTGAATTCATTTGTGACAAAGGAAGGCGGAGAGATGGGCCGTGCACAGGTTGTCCAGGCAAAGGCCGCAAAGATTGAACCACATACCGACATGAATCCTGTCCTGCTCAAACCGACAGGCGATGCGGGCTCCCAGCTGATCGTCAACGGCAAGGCCACATGCAACGTCACGGCGAGATCATATTACGAGGAGAAATGCGAACTTCGCAATATTGCGTTCAAGGCGTTCGACCGTCTCGCCGCCAAACATGATCTTATCATACTGGAAGGCGCCGGAAGCCCGGCCGAGATCAATCTCCAGGACAAGGATTTCGTGAACATGGCGATGGCGGAACACGCAAAGGCGAAGACCATACTTGTAGCCGACATCGACAAGGGTGGAGTATTTGCATCCATATATGGCACGATAAAGCTGATTCCCCTAAGACAGAGGAAATACATTGTGGGTGTCGTAATAAATAAGTTCAGGGGCGATGTCTCGCTCCTGAAATCAGGGATTGAGGAGATCGAACAGCTAACAGGAGTCCCGGTCCTTGGGGTCCTTCCATATTTAAAGGATCTTCGAATCGAAGAGGAAGATTCAATGGGACTGGACAGCAGGAAGCAGTCGCCAGCCTGCCCTGAGCCTGTCGAACGGGTCGCCAGTCACCAGTCGTCAGCTGGAAAAATGCTGAACACCGACCGGCGACCGACGACTCTTGACTTTGCAGTTGTCCGTCTGCCGCGGATCAGCAACTACACTGATTTCCTGACTTTTGAAACTCTCGACAAGATACATGTGAGATACGTTGAAAGTCCGGACGAACTCGGATCTCCTGACATTATTTTCATACCCGGCTCGAAGAATACATGTTCGGACATGCAGTTCCTCCGCGAATCCGGTTTTGAAGCAAAAATCAAAAAGGCCGCGGCAGATGGAATACCTGTATTCGGAATATGCGGCGGGTACCAGATGCTTGGCGGCAAGATATCCGATCCGTACGGAGTCGAAGGGAAACCTTCATCAATGAAAGGCATTGGACTCCTGCCGGTGGAAACTGTGCTCGAAAAGAAGAAGGAACTCGCGCAGGTTTCCGGACGGGTAAGCACTCCGCTTTCATTCGCCAGCTCAGGAACACCGTTCGAAGGATACGAAATCCACATGGGCAGGACGGCGCCTGTAAAGACGGGTTCGGCAAAATCACCGGTGTTGAGGATAAACAGGAAGCACGGCAGGGAAATTTCAGGTTCCGACGGTACAGCTTCCTCGGATGGACTTGTTTTCGGAACCTATGTCCACGGAATATTCGATTCCCAGGAAATGCGCGATTCACTGGTAATATGGCTGTGCTCCAGGAAAGGAATGGATCCTGCGGACATCATCCAGGGCGGCTCATACGATCCTGAACCTGTCTTCGAGAAACTCGCCGACATGCTGGAAAAACATCTTGATCTATGTTGCTTGAAGTAACACAGGCTTTCAGCCTGTAGTTAAAAAGAAGAGGGAAAAGCGGAGAAAATAATTGCAGGCTGAAAGCCCGCATTACTTCCATCGACTGCGGCCACCTTGTCCGGTTTAGATAGAGCCCGTCCGCAAAAAGCTGTTTTTGCGGATAAGCTCTAGATATTGTCTTTGGAAGAACGTAGCACATTCATGGCCGTATGAATTACGGCAATTATATCTATCCGGTCAGATTTGATGTAATAGATGATCCGGTATGAACCTTCGATCACTTCTCGGATCTGATCGAGGTCATATTCCGGAACTCGACGGCCCGATTTGGGAAATGTGGCAATCTGTTGAGTGCGTCAAGTCAGGCAATCCACCATACGCTTCGCATATTCGGGGGAATCTTGCGCAATATAGGAATAAATGGTGTCAAGATGCCCTTCAGCACTCTCTGTCCAATAAACCTTCATTTCGGCAATCCGTATTTTGCGCGGACTTCTCTCACGCCTTTAGTTCGACCCGCCTTACTATCGTCCAATCCTTTCTCAATGACTTCACGCACATAAATCTCATGCATGAGATCATCCCAAGTCGCTCTTTCCGGCAAACGGTCGATAATTTTATGTGCTTCTCGTTTTTCCATGACAACTGGCATAGTGTTCCCTTTCATTATTTTCTTACCTTAGCAGAAAGTGAATGAGCTTTCAATCTTGTGTCCGAACAAATCTTTCAGCTCCGATTTCCGTTACTTCACCTGTCTTTACGCAACTCCATCCACGGGATTTTCGACAGGAAGGAAATGCGCGATTCACTGGTAATATGGCTATGCTCCAGGAAAGGAATGGATCCTGCGGATATCATCCAGGGCAGTTCATACGATCCTGAACCTGTCTTAGAGAAACTCGCCGACATGGTCGGCAAACATCTCGACTTGAGCAGACTGAAGTAACACAGGCAATCAGCCTGACCCAGCGCCCCTATTCATTAGAAGAATGCTTTTGCAACAACAGCGAACTCGGACGACTCGCAGATCCGTACCGAGCAGCACTTTCTCCTTCCTTCGCATAACTAAGGGAACCTCTAAGTTATTATGTCATTTCTGCATATCTCCCGTACCCTAATGGAGGAAGCGGCAAAACTCCATGAAGAGTCAAAATAAAATAATGAGTATTGGTGTATTCGGAGATTATTTTCTATCCTTGATCACTGCAACACCTTTGGGAGTTATTCTGTATTTCTGCAACCTGCTGTTTGGCTTATCAGGGATTGTCATTTCGATTAGGCCCAGGAATACTGCCGGCTGCTGGTAGTGCTCCCGGAAATGTTTCTCGTCTTTCAGGCCAAGGATTTCCTGAATCTGCTTCCGGGCCATTTCCCCATTGATTATGGAAAGCATCTTTTTGACTTCGGGGGTGACTTCAGGGGCTACTTCGGGGGTGCTCCGCGCTTCTACCGCACCAAGTACCATTTTTAACATGAACTCGACAAAAACTGATGATTCGGCATTTGCCGTGCTTTTATTCAAAGCGGCATAATATTCTGCCTGATGTTCATAGACGATACTTTCAACAGGGATAGTGGGGAAAAAAGGATTCCATCTGTTGAGTATCAAAGTCTGCCAGAGCCGCCCCATTCTGCCATTGCCGTCTTCAAAAGGATGGATGAACTCAAACTCGTAATGGAAAATCGAACTGGCAATCAACGGATGCTGATCGGTTGTCTTCAGCCAATTCAAAAGACTCACCATAAGATACTGGACACGATCAGCAGGCGGAGCCATGTGGACAACCGTTTTTCCTGCCATAACACCTACTCCTCCAGTCCTGAACGTTCCCGGGCGATCAAGCAGGGCTGACATCAAAAGGCTGTGGGCCGACAAGAGATCGTCTTTTGAATAAGGTTTCCATTTCGTCAATTCCTCATACGCCTTTATTGCATTGCGGACCTCCTGAATTTCACGCGGAGGCGCCAGCACCCGCTTGCCATCCAATATTGCCGTAATTTGCCCTTCGGTAAGAGTGTTACCTTCAATCGCGAGGGAGCCCTGGATTGTCCGGATGCGGTTGCTCCGTCGCAAGCGCAGATTATCTGGAACGTCATCAAGCACCGCAAGCCGGCCTAATTTCTGCGAAATTTCAGCGACAAGCGTAACGATAGCGGAGGAGATATTAAACCGAAGTTCCTAGGAAAAGTCAGACCCTAAATGCCAACTTACGCATTGATTTTATCTATGATAAAATATTTATAGATCCTTTTATTTAGCG
>JANYBI010000071.1 GCA_025360875.1 Lentisphaerota bacterium | reverse complement strand
ACAATTATCAAATAATCCTTCTTTCCAATAGGCCCCTTCATGATAAGAACCGCACCATGGACACATAAATTTGATCATTTGATAAATCTTCCTCCCAACTAATTATTATTCTCAAATCCGCTTTACTGATTAAAACGTGGGATGGGGACGGACTGTCCCGGTACCCCTCGGCCTCTGTCTAAAATCTAGCCTCATCTTGCCCCGCATGTCATCTCTTCGTCGGGTTGGCTGAAGCACTCCGTCAGGCTATTTTTCTCTCTGTCAGACGCCCAGAGAGATATTTATGAAGGATGCTCGAAATTAGTGTTTGATAGGGCATCCCTTCCTCAATCGCCTTGGCTTGGATGCCGGCCAGATCTCTTTCTGCCAACCGGATATTGATCCGCTTGTTTTTCTGTAGAGTGTTACGGGCATAATTTTGCAATTTTGCTATTTCCGCCCTTCTGGCTTTTACCGGTCGCCATTCGTTACGCTCATATGATTCCAGGATATCTTTTTCTTCCAAATCCAATTTTTGTTTTTTCATTTTTGTTCCCTCAGATATTTTTTAGTCGCCTTTCGGCTCGGAATAATTGTTTTCAAAAACACACCATCATCATCCACATATGGGACAAGGCAGGCATATCCATCGATTTCGACTATCGCAATTTTCTGTCTGGGATACTTTCGCTGGTCTGGGTGATCCATGACTTCCAGAACTTGTCCCTGTTCAATCAGAACGGCGATTTGCTCAAAACCCAGGCCGCGATTCCGTTTGAGCCATTCATTCTTCCGTTCGTCCCATCGTATGCTTTTCATGACTGTAATATGGAGCAAGGTGTGCCGTTTGTCAACACATTGTCATCATTTATTGTATGTCAGCTTATTATTATGGGGATTTCCGCACATGCTACCTCTTCGGGGGTTTGGCTTCCTTGACCACGGCACCGTCGGCCTCGCTCATCATAAGGATGGCGAACCTGTCCACCTGGTCCAGGACATCCGCGCTGAGCGTGGCATAGTCGAAACGGCCGCGCAGGTCGGTGTACCCGTCCCTGTGGAACTTCACAGAACCGTCCTTCATCCTGACGTAAGCCTTGACGTAGACTTTCGACATGGGGGCGCCGCCGTCGCGCTTTGACACCTTCACCTGGCCGTAGTTGTCCTCGACGTTGACCGACATCGTGTTGGCGAAACGCACCGTGGCGGATTTCTTTCCGGAAGCAGTTATCTCCACCAGGAAACTCGACGACGCGAATTCCTTCGGCACATTGAAATCCATCATATTCTTTCCGGCCGGCAGATCCATTTCCGCAACCTTGTTCGGCATGACAAGTCCGAACTGGCTGCCATAGTCGTCGGAAAACGGGCTCTTTGAGAACAGGAACTCGATGTCTATCAGGTAATAGTTGACCGTGCAGTGGCCGGTGTTCTGATATTCCACCGTGATTTTATTTTCATCCGCCCTGACTCCGATCGTCGTCTCGCTTGCCGCCAGCTGGTTCATCTGGGCGGAACGGCTGTCCTTGTCGACCAGAGTTCCCTTGCCGCCCTTGGCTTCCGTGGCCTGGCTGAGGATCTCCTGGAAACGGTTTCTCCATTTCGGAACCTGGTAATCGGCATAAGCCTTGGCGATCTTCACCGCGGCATCGGCGTTCCCCTTGCAGAATTCGCCATATGCCTGGCAGTAGTCGTACTGTATGCGTTCTGCGACTTTCGCAGGATCAACCTTGCCGAAAAACGCGATCGCCTCAGGAACCCGGTCCTGCAGGAAAAGATAATATGACACTGCAAGGTGCTCTTCGTCACTCAGCGACTTGCTGTAGCTCAGGACCTTCAGGAGCCTGGTGTACTGGCCGAGCAATGTCTCGTTCTGGATAGTCCGTTTCTTCCCCAGCTGGCAGATGCGGGCGTTGACCAGCGGGCTGTATTCGAGGAACTGGAATGCGCCGGTCCGGACAGGATCCACGACCAGAGGCGAACTGACCAGCCGGTCACCGCAGGCCACCGCCAGAGGCGAACGCTCCAGATAGTCCCGCATCGTCGGCAGATCATTGTGCATCAGCGAGTATGACCACAGGGTGTCGTCGTATGAATGCGCCTTGCCCAGAAGCCCTATCACCTTTCCGAAAAAGACCTTGTCCTTCATCCTGAACGCAATCTTCATGAGGTTCAGGCGGTTCAGGTTGTGTGTCGCAAGGAAGGCAAGCACTTCGTCATCGCTTCCGTTCTGCGAGACATATTCCCATGAAGTCTTGTCCGGCCCCACCGGCGTGTCCACCACCTTCAGCACTGACGGCTGGCAGAATGCGGCGAGAGTTCCGTTGGAGGACACATGCGCCGGATAGTGTGCAAACTCGCCGGCTTTTGGGAAATAGAAGCGGTATTCGAACGCCCTGGTGGAAAATCCTTCCAGCACGAACGGTTTTGAATCGGTCGCCGCAGCGCCGTCAACCGGAATCGCACCGGCGGGAATCTGTATCATCAGCTCTATGCGTATCGGGGTCGAGCCGGGATTGGTGACAGCTACCATGCAGCCATACACTTCGCCGATGAGCAGTTCGCCCTTGACGAATTTGTCAATCTTCTGTCCGCCGTCGAATTCATAGCGGTCGCTGTCCTTGAACAGGTTTTCCGCGACCAGCACGGAACGCCGGTCGTTGGCGGCCTGCACCTCTACGATTTCCTTGTGGAACACTATCGCCGGACCGGCAGTCTTCACCATGAGCGAGGTGCCGTCCACCTTGATGTCGTGTTTTTCCGCCTTGAACGGGAGATCTATCGCAGCCAGCGCCAGCGCCATTTCAGAGAAGGAACTTGCCGCCTCGGCAAGTTTCACAGAACGGAAACCCGCCACGTTTCCTCCAGCCCCGGCGAGGTCAACCCAGAACGCATTCACAGGCACGAGCCCGGCATCCTGTTTCTCGAACGGAAGCTTGTAGTAATTGTTTTCAGCCAGTTCGTCGGTCTTGTCGATCTTGCGGTAGAACTGGACAGCCTGCCTCCGTTTCTCTCCGACTTCACCTTCCTTGAGCGCGAGCGAATCTTTATCGGCGGCTTCAAGTTTTCTTGTTGCATCCGCCTGTTTCTTCTTAGCAGCTTCAGGTGGTGGCGCGGCAGGAACGGCTCCGGCAGTTTTGGCAAGGGCGCCCTTTGCCTGCATGGCCGGCTTGGCGGCCGCCGCCCTGTCCGCCTTTCCTTCCATCTCGTCTCTGGCATTTCCAGCAAACTTAAGCGGATCCATCGCCTCCTCAGCCTGTGCGTTCAGCGCCATGCGGAAAAGACGGTCTGCCTTCTCCGGATCCGGGGGCAGCATCTCGAAACTTTCGCGGAGGAAGCGGATACTCGTCTCAGCCTCTCCTTTCATCTTCGACGCCAGCAGGGCCTTTTCCGCGGCGTTCAGACGGTTGCGGTAGACCGCAGGAGCAAGGTATGCGTCCAGCGGATTTCCGACAAGGAAGTCATCCATGAACGTCTTGTTCCTCTTGTTCTTCAGGTAAGGCATGACGACCTTGTCGAAGAACGGACGGTCCTTGCAATAGAGGAAGAAGTTCAGCTCGTTGCAGGCGTACTTCGAATATTTTTCCTGCTTCATATCATCTCCAAGCCTGCTCCAGTTCCTGATGAACGAGAATTCCGCGAGTGTCGCGGAAGGATCCTTGTCCAGCGCGGAAAACAGATTGTATACCCGCCCTACGGTGTCGTATATCTCGTATTTGGCCGATGCGAAGTCCCTGATCTCCAATGTCTCATCAGGCTTCATCGCGGTGATCTTCTTGGTCTCCATGAAATGCTTTGCGGTGTCAAGGGTCTTTTTCATGCGCATATCCCTCGTCTCAAGCTTGCATGCAGGCATCGAAATGGCTGTCATCGAAGCGCCATTGGCTCCGAGCGCCAGTATGCAGATCTCCTGCCGGTCTCCGATCTTTTCAAGAGGAATCGACACGACGCCGTTCTTGTCGGGCTTCAGGTTCAACATCACGGCCGATGGCGACATCAGGAAATCCAGAGTCGGACTGAAGATCCCTTGGGCAATGGCGTTCATCGCCTTTCCTCTATCAGCTAAGGCACCATATGAGCGCAGCGTACCCGCAGCTTCAGGTGCAGGGTGGAACGCTTCTCCCAGCTGCGCCTCGCGTTCCCTTCCGGTCTCTGTTTTCTTCAGCGCGAACGGATTGAGCAGGAGTCCCGGACGGTCGAGCATGTTGCCGGCATATTTCTCCGAATATCTGCGCCGCAGGATGTATTCGAACTCCTCGCTGGCCGTCCTTCCTGACTCGTAGCGCGACTCAGGGCTCAGGCGGAACATGAGAGGCCCGCCGGTCAGCGGGAACTTACAGTCCGAAAACGCGTCGAACATCGGCTGGAACCTGTCAAAGAAGACATGTACCCTGGTGTCGTCTGCGGAATTCGCAAGTTTCATCGTGAGGACGCCGTTTTCGATTCCGGCGCCAGTTATGGAAAGAGCGTCGGAGCCGCATGCCGCTGCCAGGCTGTTTTTAGATATGATAATCCCTTCCTTCTCAGCTCCGTCGAACGTTCTTATCAGCACGATTTCGCCGGTCTCCTTGAAACGCAGAATGAAATCGCCTTCCGGCAGTCCGGCTATGCGCACAAATCCGTCCTTTACTGCCAGCTTGGCGGTGTGGTCCGCGAGGAAGACATCCTGCCGTAAGTAAGGATCCATTCCCTCCCTGCGGCATTCAATGAGCGATACTGCGTTCGCGCCGAGATCCGATATGCGTCCGGCGCACGGGATGGCAAGTTCCTTTCCGGCAGGCGAGACTACGATGCCAGGCAGGACTGCGGCATCCTTGCCGGAGATTGGCCAGGTGCCATTTGACTGTTTGGCATTCGCGGTCAGCCCGTCACAGCCGGTCTTCCCGATCTTGATGCATCCCTGGGCGTCGGTCTTCAGTGTCGCGTTGGCGGGAAACCTGAAGAACGAATTGCTTATCTGCAGATTGACAGCGCGGTTCGGCAACGCTTCGCCGTTCTTTCCAAGCAGACGCAGGATGTGATCCCCGCCCTCGCGGCTGAGCAGGAGTTCCTCGGTGGCGTTCTTCGAATCAATTCCGTTCAGCTCGAAAGACCTGGAATCCGACAGCTTGTCGTCCTTGCCCCTGCTGAGATTCGCGATTTCGCCTTCCAGCGTGAAGCTGATGTTCCGGAGACCTGCGGGAACATAGAATTCATAGACTGATTCCTTGTCGGCGGACAGCTCGAAATCCTCGGCGGTCTTGACCGACGACGAACCATCCAGCAGCTGCGAGGCGACCGTCAGGCGTACGTTCTTCAGAAGCGAAAGCGGAGACTTCTCACCGTTGATATCAAGCTTCGCGCGGATGATCGCCTGCGCCTTGCAGCCGCTGATCAGCGACTCGCGGTCGACATGCGCGTTCATCATGAGCGAATAGTTTTCAGACTGCTGGTCGAAGTCGGCAAGCGAACAGAACGCGCCGTCATAGACAACGACCTTCTGCTGTGCAGGCTCGTTGGAAAAGGGGACGACCAGTACGCCGTCCTTGTCGGCCTCATAGAGATGGCCGTCCAGCCATATCGAAGGTTTTGCGACGATGTTTCCGGAATCATCCACCACCTTGAAGATCTGTCCGGCGGCCGTGGACTTTGTTACGCAGCTCAGTCTGCCCTTGCGGATGATGTAGCGACTGACCTTGCCGTTGCCGGTGAACTCGACCACGTACGCGCCCCTGCCTTTCAGCGCCGGGAACTCGAACTTCCTCGGGATTTTCCGGAACTCCGAATCCTTGTACTCATGGATCTTCTCCTCGTTCGCAACGACGCCGTCGAGATCAATGTCGAGGCCGGGCTCCGCTTTCCTGTCCCTGTAGTAGTTGGAAAGGTTGATGGTGTAGGTTTTGACAATGAGCTTTGATACGTTCTTCGTGGAGACTTCCAGCGATACGGGCTCGTCCGCGGAGAAGAAGCGTCTGTTTGTCGGGGCGATATCAATGTCCACGCGCTCCTTGAGGGCCTGGTGTTCCGGCGGCGTTAGCATCGCAAACCACTGGGTCAGATCGCCCACGCCATTGACGATCTTGGCCTCGGCGAAAGTCATCTTTACGAACTTGTCGTCAAGATAGACGGCGAAGTCGTCGTATTTCTCGGCGGTGGCGAGGAAATGCAGGAGGAAATAGCGTACAAGCTGGTTCTCATCCCCGATCACCGGGAAGCCGGTCTGCGCGGAGAAGTCCTGTGCGAGATTCGCATAACGCCCCTGAGGTTCTGACGTCCTGAGATATTCCTGCCTTATGAACGGCGCCATGCGCGGCAGCTTCAGATATTCCAGAAAGCGGTCCTTGTCGAAGACTCCGGCCTCCATGTCCACCTTGAGGCGGTTGAACAGGATATTCGCCTTCAGCGAATTGTGGCTTGGCTCGAGCTGCTTGACGAAATTCCAGATGCGGTCGAGACAGGCGGTACGCGCGGCAATGTCCTCATCCCATCCTGGACGGACCATGCGGAGATGGTCGACATAGCTGTTAACAAAGTTCTGCTGGTTTCGCAGTTCCGGCATGA
The DNA here is from genome assembly GCA_025360875.1 of Lentisphaerota bacterium. Lineage (GTDB taxonomy): Bacteria > Verrucomicrobiota > Lentisphaeria > Victivallales > GWF2-50-93 > GWF2-50-93. The sequence continues at coordinate 880 of JANYBI010000071.1, read as the reverse complement.
GGGCGACACATTTGTCGAGCTGTTCAAGCGTGAGGCGACTGTGAATATTCATCGAACCGAAACCGCCGCTGTCCTTGTGCTTCAGGTCCGCCACGACAACGTCTGCGAGATTCGCAACGTCCGGAAAGATTATGCGCTGCAGGAAGATGCGCCTGAGATTCGGTTCGAGCGCCGCCGGATCCAGGAGCGTGAGCCCCTTGTCCGTGAACCCGTCGAGGGAGTTCGGCGATCTTGCCATCGCGTCCTTCTTGAAGGTCTCCAGACTGACCCTGGCCGGATCAAGCGCGGTCGGCAGATTCACCTGCGCGTCCAATATTTCCTTCTGGTGATTGAACTGGAGATTCATTTCCTTGACCATGTAATCGATGCTCTTCTTCGAATCGGCGTCATAGCCGAGCATCGCCTGGCGGTTCCTGATCTCCTTGACCCTCTGGTTTTCGCCGGATTTCTTGATCCATTCCGGCAGCAGCTTTTCGACTTCGGCCAGCCGTCCGTTGTTCTGATGGTCCAGACATGTGTAGTAATAGAAGTCATCGGTCCCCGGTATCAGCTGGCCCAGCGGAACCGAACGGTCCCCTGCCAGACTGAAATCCTCAATGTATCCGATCTCCCCCGCCAACGTGCTGAACGCCAGTACGCATAACGCCGTTCCCGCTATAGCCAACCTGCTGATTTTCATCGTATCTCCCCTTTAATTATTTTTTGTATTTGATATGATTGCCCACTGATAAGACGACATGCCTGACTGTTTATTAGGCAAATTCCATTTATTTATGAATTATTTATGCATGAACGTCTAATCCGCCTTCATTTGGAATTATTTCTTGTCTTCTGTCCTTACGTCAGGCGCTTTGGCCTGACCTTGGAGTGCGAGCCCTGA
>JANYBI010000042.1 GCA_025360875.1 Lentisphaerota bacterium | reverse complement strand
CAGTCTTCTTCCGGAATCATTATGTCATCAAAGCATTCAATGATGATATCATTATAGTTGGCGCGGTATTTCTCAAATGCCGCATACTCATCAGGATGAATATTGGAACTCCGGATGCTGACAATGTTGAAATCTGTCCGTTTCTTTGATATGTACCGCGAAATATCGTCAAGGCTCCAGATTGTTATATCAAGCTTTTTTCTCAATTTAGTAATTTCAGTGTCCTCCGTGGGTACGTATTCAGTAAACTATGTCATTTACTTAATCCGTACTAAAAATAAAATTAAGAAAATCAAAGCCGACCCAAGGGCCGGGGAATTGACCCAACGAAGATTAAAAACCGGTGTTTTCACATTTTATTAGATGTGAATATTCACTGGACGAACATAGTTCAGTAAATATTTACCTCAGTTGCGGGAACTCGCAATTTGCTAACTGATTATCACCTTCTTAATCTCCTGGGCAAGCGTGATCATCGAATATGGTTTCTGGATGAAGCTGTTTACACCCATAGCCAGCACATCCTCTATGCGCTTATCCTTCTTGAATCCGGAGACAAGCAGGACTTTCACATCAGGATTGATCTTTTTCATTTCAATATAGGCTTCACGTCCTGACATCTTGGGCATTGCCATGTCGAGAAGGACAGCCCTTATCTGCGAAGCCTTCTCCCTGTAGACACTTACGGTCTGTTCACCATCTTCGGCGAATACAACCTCATATCCGAGCTTGGTGAGAATACTGTTGGCGGTCTTCCTCATGATCTGCTCGTCATCAGCGACGAGTATGAGGCCGGTACCGTCAGGTATCTGGTCTTCGGCAAAAGCTTCCGGCTCAGAGGCAGTGGCCTGCTCCTCGACAACCGTATACTCAGGCAGGAACATATTGAATCTGGAGCCTATTCCCTGTCTTGTCTCAACTTCAATGAATCCGTTGTGCTGGCGGATTATGTCATTTGCAATCGTGAGCCCAAGCCCCGTAGCCTGGCTTGAAGACTTAGTAGTGTAGAACGGATCGAAAATCTTTCCGACCGCATCCGGATCCATTCCGACACCGGTGTCGGAAACGGAGAGGATCCAGTATGCCTGCCCGATCGCCTGCGGATGAAGCGCCCTGTATGCCCTGTCAGGATAGATCTTGTCGATCGAGAGGGTAAGCGTGCCTCCCTGTTCGGCCTCAGGCTTCATGACAGTCATGGCCTGTATGGCATTGTCGCAGAGGTTGAGGAGCACCTGTTCTATGAGTGCAGGATCCGCCTTTGTCATGGCCTTCACATTGTAGATCTCGCCAACCAGGTCAATCCTCTTGTCAGCTGTGTTCTGACAGATCTTCAGGATATGCTGGACAACGCCGTTAAGGTCTATGTTACCCAGGCATATCTCATGTTTCTGGGCTATGGAGAGGAGCTGCTGTACCATGACCACGGCCTTCTCAGCGGAACTTTCGATGATCTCCATGTTGTTCCTGATATCATCAAGACTGCCCGCGTTGTTCTCGAGGGAATACTTCATCATGGTAATCGTTCCGGTGATGGCTCCGAGCGCGTTGTTGAAATCGTTTGAAAGTCCGGACATGAGGTTTTCAACGATCTGCATCTTCTGCGCCTGCCGCATCTGCCGTTCCTTCATCTCCTGCGCTGTCACATCCTCCAGCAGAATCACGACGCCATTGATTCCGGGGGCGTAGCTCATCTTGATGTTCACGAACCGCTCGCTGCCGTTTATGTTCACCTGCTCCTTGGAGAATTCAGCGGATCTCTGGAGCTGGTATATTTTCTCGTATTCCGTATGATAGGGCTTGAGGAAAGGCATAAGCTCCCAGATATTCTGGCCCACAGCCTTGTCCGCCGGCAATGAGAAATATTTCTCCGCGAACCTGTTCCACTGGGCGACGTTCTCATCGGAATTCGCGAAGATGAGGACGGAATTTATCGAATTGAGTATCGTCGTTATGTTATTTTTGGAATCCTCGAGGGACCTCTCGAGTTCGACACGGCTGGAGACGAATGTCTTGATCTGATAGATGATGAAGCCGAAAAGCCCGACGATGTTAAGGAGCAGTATGATATACAGCACCTTGAAAATCATCAGCTTGTTGGCGACCATGAGGCTGAGATCCCTCTCAATCCTATCGACAGCACCCGCCAGATCATCATACGAGGCATTGAAATCCTCTATCAGCTTCTTTTTCTCAGGGGTCATCTTCTCCTCGGCGGAAGTATAGAACTTGAGCATCGCCTCCTTGTAGACGTTCAGCTTGCCCTCAAGCGTTCCGCTTTCGCCGATCTCCCGCAGCGACAGGCAGTTCTTCCTCGCGCTGTTCACGATGTCCCAGACAACGTTCATGTCCTTGTCCGTATATCCTCCGAGGATCTCCCTGAACATCAGGTTCGCGTTGGTCGCCTTCAGCTTGATGTTTATCGCCGCGCTATTGAGCGTGGAATATTTTTCGCTCATGTTTATGATGGTGAAATATGCAAAGATGTTGATTGCCGTCATGAAGACAAATGCAACGGTGAGATATGTCGATGTCTTGATAAAATCATCATTCAGCGATAATCCGCTGCCCGACCCAAGTTTTTTATTCAGCATGATTCATTCATCCTTACTTTACTGTTGCGCGCCATGTATAAATATCCGTATATCCGCATAAACTATTTCCCGCCTGCATCTTCTGCAAGCGGCAAAAACACAAAAAACACAGAACCGGCCCCGGGCTCCGAGAAGAGGTCCACAAAACCGCCGTGTTCCTTTACAATATTGTATACCATCGAAAGTCCGAGTCCGCTGCCACGCTTCTCCTTTGTGGTGAAGAACGGATCGAAAATCTTCACCATTACCTCCCTGGTCATTCCCACTCCGGTATCCGAGACGCTTATCAGCCAGTAGTATCCTTCCTTCGCGTCCGGTATGATTGCGCACATGTTCGGACCGACATAGATCTTCTCAAGCGAAATACCCAGCTTACCGCCTTTCTCATCCTCTTCCTTCCTCATGATCGTCATTGCATGCGACGCATTGATGCAGAGGTTGAGCAGCACCTGCTCGAGCTGGGTCAGGGAAGCCTTCACCATCGCCTTCTCCACCCTGATTTCAGCAATCATCTCAACCGTCTTCGGCAATGTGTTGCCACATACCTTTATCACATTCTTCAAAGCTGTCGCCAGATCCACTTCCGCATATGTCAGTTCTTTCTTCCTCGAAATCGAAAGGAGCTGTTCGACTATGTCCGCTCCACGGTTAGCGGACTCCTCGACGATCTCCAGATCATCCCTGACCTGCCCGCGGAGGGCGTCAACCGAGAGTTTCGTGTTGCCCAGAGAGAACTTTATCGAGTCGGCTGTCGCCTTTATACCGTTGATCACATTGTTGAAGTCATGCGACAGTCCCGCGGCCAGCGTCCCTACAATGTCCATCTTCTGGGACCGCCGGATATACTCCTCCTTCTTCTCAAGTTCAGTGACATCGTCAATGACAAGCACCGCACCATTGATACAGCCGGTTCCGGAACAGGGACACAGCGACAAGTCGATGTATTTGCTTTCGGACCCCTTGAATTCGATTCTCCTCAGGACCAGCGTCTTCCCATCGGCCATGGCCTTTTCCATTGGAGCCTTGTGTGCAAGCAGGAATGGTGCCATGTCCCACAGGCTTGAAGATCCCGAACCAGCCGAGGCGCCGAGGAAGCTCCTGGCGGATCCGTTGAGCGTCACCACCTTGAATCCCGATTCCACGATTATCACCGTGTAGGGAATTGCCTCGAAGACTTGCTTATAGGTGATTTCCGTGGCATCAGCCCCGCAATCAGTACTCTTCACAGCTGAAGATTTGTCTGAGTTTTCCAATTAAGCCCTGTCAGTTGAATTACGTTTAATTCGCCTGACAATATATTCTCTGAAATCCAAATACTCAACATAAGCTATTTGATTTTTCACCGACTAAACATAGATTTGGTATTCTTTAAACAAAAAGGAACAGATATGTCTTCGGAAAACATCATACCAGATAATATGCTCGCATGGCCGCTCTTCGGAGCCGGCATGGAAAACCTTGGGAAAAACAACCAGCCCTGCACTGTCAAAGTCCCCGAGATCGGCGATGATGAGCTCCTTGTGAAAATCGACTCCATCGGACTCTGCTTCTCGGACGTCAAGCTCATCCGCGCCGGCAAGGACCATCCCCGGGTCATATCCCCGGATCTCGCATCCCAGCCGGTCATACCCGGACACGAAGCTGTCATGACGGTCGTGAAGACCGGAAAGAATGTTTCCGACAAGTTCAAGCCCGGCCAGCGTTTCATCATCCAGGCCGACATCTATGTAAAAGGAAAAGGTTTCGCGTACGGCTACGCCATCGACGGCGGAATGTCCGAATACAGCAGGATAGACCAGCGGGTTCTGAATGGTGACGAGGGATGCTACCTCCTGCCCCTCGCCGATTCGATACCCGCCGGAATCGCCGCGCTCATCGAACCATGGACATGCGTCATCGCCAGCTACATGATAGAGAACAGGAAAACTCCCCAGAAGGAGGGTTCCATTCTCATAGTCTGCGAGGACGGCGACAATACCGTCTACGTGCCAGGAAAGCTGCTGAAGAATGCGAAACCCAGGAGGATTTCCGCATTGAATCTCAACCAGCAGACCATCGACCTGCTCAGGAAAGAAATCCCTTCAGCAAGAATCGACATCCTTAAATCGATTCCGGAAAAAGGCTCTTTCGACGACATCTTCATCTGCGAAATCAGCAGGGAGGACGCGGAAAGGATTGCGAAACTCGCAAACAGGAACGGTGTAATAAGTTTCATCGGGAAATATCCGGACGAGTCATGGTCGTTCGACGTCGGCGGCATCCACTACAATGGCTGGTTCTACCAGGGTACAAAATCAAATAATCTTTCCGACGCATACAGCCGTAATGTCAGGAGCAAGCTGAAGAAAGGCGGAACATGCTGGCTTGTCGGCGGTGCCGGAGCCATGGGGCAGATGCACACGCAGCTCGCCGTCGAATCGACGGAAGGACCGTCCCGCATCCTCATGACCGACATGGATGACGTCAGGATAAAACACGTCTGCGAGCTTCTTGGCGACAAGATTAAGGAGAGGAAGATCGAGTTCCATACCTTGAACCCGAAATCCTTCCCGTCCCCTGCCGCTTTCGAGGCCGAAGTTGCGAAATTCGCGGAAAAATCCGGCGGATTTGACGATATCGTGATGCTGGTGCCGGTTATACCGGTAGTCAACTCCTCGGCTCCGTTCCTGAAAAAAGCCGGTCTCATGAACATCTTCGCAGGTATTCCTGCCGGCAAGGAGGGTCTCCTGAATATCAGGAAGATCGCCAATGAAAACGCACGTTACATAGGTTCGAGCGGAAGCCTTACGGCACATCTGCGCCACACCCTGAAACTCGTCGAGGACAATAAGCTGAATCCGGGCACCGCCCTAGCGGCAATCGGCGGAATGCAGGATCTCAAGAAAGGGCTGGAAGCCGTGGCTGACGCTAAATTCCCTGGAAAGACCGTGATATTCCCGCACTGCGAATTCCCGCTGACGCCGATCGAAAAACTGTCTGAACTGTCTCCCGATCTTCCCGCTACCCTGTCCAAGGACGGCTCCTACACGACAGAGACCGAGAAGGAGATTTTCAAAAGGTTCGGGAAGAAGTAGACCGGCCCAAGAGTCATCCCACAGAATGACGGATGGATGGATTTATTCGCCTAGGCGAATTGCTGGATGCTTGGATGATTGGGCAGAGTGAAAGACAGTGCCCGGAGACCAAGTGACAAAGTTGCCAGACGTTTGAACTTGGAAATTCAATCTAATCACTCGGGCACTTGGACACTCTGAGACTTGGCCACTATCCGACTTTGATACGCAACCATCCTGTCTGCCGTGCCGTAGCCTGGTGGAGGCGGGTGCGTCTGAGAAAAAGGCTCGAACTTCGCAAACTACTTAAGTTTCACACTGATAAAACTGCGGCCACCGCAGTAGGCCGCTGAATTCTGACTCCTTAAAAAAACTCATTTCCTGCCGGAATCCTTGTTATATTTTTCGAGGAAAACCGTAAGCTCGTCTTCGCTTTTCTTCGCAATACCCGCTATGAACCGGTATCCGCCGCCGTAGGTGTCGGAAGGATTCTCCTGCATGCGCCTGTTCATGAAGTCCCGGCCATAGGCGGAGTTGACCCTGGTAGCCACATATTCCGCAAATCCTTCCTTAACCTTGAGATCGGTTATGTTAGGATAGTTGCCCTGCATCCAGTCGTGGCCAAGCTCATGCGCGACAACTTCCACAAGCTTATCCCTTGTCATGCCGTACAGGAGATATATCACATATTGCTTTGAAATCCTCTCATCCTCGACCTTTGAAACTTTTTCTCCCAGCAGGGTTGTCGTCGTGGAAATGGTCTTTTCATTTTTCTCCTCGTAATGGAACAGTCCGAGTTCAACCCCCTCCTGTTTCTCGGGAGTTATCCTGCCCAGTTCGGACTGGTCGACCACCTTGTATTCTATCTGGTGCTCAGTAGACATGAGCAGCTTGTTTTTCATCTTGAGCCTGACCTCCTTTGCAACGGCCTCTATCTCCTTCTCGTCCATCACCGATGTCTTGGCGCATTCCGGACATATGAAACGCCCATCCTTGAGCTTCGAGCAGCGGGCTGGCATGTCGCAGCAGAAGCATTTCGGCATGTCGGCGCAAATGTTGCAGAAGAACTTATTGCCTCCGGCACCTGTGATCATGACACCCTCCGAGACTTTTTTCCCGCAAAACGAACAGGTGGGCCATGTCGTTGAAAGGCATTTTTCGGAACAGTAGTAGCTCTTCCCATCCTTTCCCTTGAAGAAACTGCCGGAAAGCAGCTTTCCGCATACGCTGCATGTAGGCAATGAGGCCTGGAAACATTTTTCAGAACAGAACAGCAGCCCGTCTGTAGTTTTGAGGAACCGGTCACCCGGCTTGATCTCCTTGCCGCACTTGGCGCATTTTGCCGTCTTGGCGGCAGTCGGAGGCGGAGCACCATAAGCGGAGTTCACAAAAATCCCCGGATTTCCAGCATTCAGGATCGCAAGCAGGACCAGAAAAAGCGTAAAAACTGCGATTTGAATAGTTTTTCCGAATATTTTCACGTGTTTTAGGCCTTTTAATACAAAAACTTTTTAAAATCTTAAGTAATTTACTGGATAAGAAAGCAAATGTAAAGCATCTTATGAGTCTTTAATTTGTTTCAAATGGGATTATATTTACTTCGGAAGCAACACGTCCGGAATATTCATTATGGGAAATCAATGACTGATACGACAAAACAGATATGCGGAATCATAGAGATAAAGAACTCGCTTGGACTCCATGCGCGTCCTGCATCCCTGTTTGTCCAGATTTCCTCATCTTTCAAATCCGAGATCCTTGTTGAGAAGGACGGCGATGTGGTAAACGGAAAAAGCCTGATGGGGCTTCTCATGCTTGCAGCCGGATGCGGCTCCAAAATCAAACTCACCATTTCGGGCGAGGACG
>JANYBI010000761.1 GCA_025360875.1 Lentisphaerota bacterium | reverse complement strand
CTTGCCGCCGTTGTCGAGAACCTTTATGCAGGCGTTCACGAGCTCGATGAACTCGCCGTCTAGGCGGTCCCTCACGCTTTGGAGCCCTTCTATCTCTATGTCGAGGACTTCACGGGCCTTCTTGATGATCTTATCCATATTATTTCCTTGCTAGTTTTAGTAGCCGAGTTAAGACGTGACCGAGTGTCCAAGTTTCCGAAAACCGGCATGAACACTCGACACCAGGTATTTCAACCAGATTCAAGTTTCAAATGATAAATTTAGCTTGTAAAACGTGTTTCCGCCAGTAAAATCTACTTCAGGGGAGACTTACAAGATGAGAATTTTCATTTTATCCGCAGTTTTATGCCTTATTGTCCCACTTTCCCTGTTTTCACAGGAAACTTCAACCTTAGAACTCAAAGACACCATGTGGCAGTTCCTGCCGGATGATGTCATATCCGTAGTTGCTGGAAACGATGGCAGGCTTTGGCTACAGATTCAGGACGATCCCGAGGAAGAGGACATTGGAAAGATAAAACAGAACATCCAAGAGGAGTTTTTAAAAAAATCACCACGTATCCTCGACTGCAGGCCTGTGCTATTTGAGCCTGGTAAACGGGTATGGTTCACAAACAACAAGAACAATCTGATCCTGGGATACGACGGCGAGAAATGGATCGAAAAAAAACTGGAGGAGCCCCTCGAGATATATGCAGGCTGCCCTTTTAACCGCAGGCAACGCAATAACTTGTTTCTTGATGGAAGGGCATTCTTCATCATATCCATAGGCATACTGTCCTTCGATGGTGAAAATTGGGACTACTTCTCGTTTTTGGGGAACTATAATGCTAATGCGGTTGCCATCCCTCTTGTTGCAACTGCTGCAGAAGCTGGCAAGGAAGTGGGGAACTGTAATCCTCGTGCTGCGATTGCTGCCGCCCCTGTTTCCGACCCTCCTATTCTCTTGCCATGCTCTGACATGAAAGGAGTAATTGCGTATATAAATATAATACTTAAACTAAACAGTTCCACAAACACAAAAGCAGAGGCGTCGCTATATAAATGTATGGAATTCCGGGATGGCAAATGGACAAAACTGGAGTTCGATGGAATCAAACCTGACGATATTGAAATCATCATGCCAAGAAAGGAGGGCATGATTTTGGGAATGCTAGATGGAAAAATGATCTTATACAAGGACGAGAGTTCCAACAAGGAAAAGTTCGATGATCTCCTGTCAAAGCTTTCAGACGACAACTTCAATGTCCGGGAAAAGACCACGAAGGAACTAGCGGACCTAGGAATGTCTTTCAAGAAGGCTGTCTTAAAGGCGCTGAAGGAAGCAAAAGACCCTGAAGTCAGAACCCGTCTGTCCAAGGCCATCGAACTTATGAAAGAGAACCTGGAAGTTTACCTTAACCAGGAAAACTCCCCTGTTTTCGGTGACTACATGCTGAAAGATCCAGTGATTGTCCATTACGATTCTCAGGCGAGGATTTTCCTTGCTTGCACAGATGTGCGGATGAAGGAGAATAATGAATCTCTCGGTCCAGGACTCATTATCCTTGACGATGAAAATAAGGCAAGTTTCTTGAAAGGTAAGAATTTCACGGAGGGATGGGACAAGCATTACTTTTTTGGAGATCTGGGATACATCCAGCCTTTACCTTCTATCTTCTGGCTTCAGGCTGATAATAAAATAAGAATACTTGATATCGACAAAAAGGATTTTATTGCTGAAAGCAAGGATATCTCATTCAACTGGCTCCAGTATGCAGGATCTGATGGAACGTTTTTCTGTTCGAGGCGCCGTCCATGTTATTCGGAAGATGCTCCTGGCATAGAGAGGCCGATAGCAATATTCAAGCCCTCTGCGAAAGATGAAAGGAGGATGCTGGCAGGACAGGAAATAAAAATACTAGACGAAGATTTCGTCGTAATTGAAGAAGGCAGCGCGTGGTTTAAGAATCCTGAAGGCAAGGTTATGATGTTTGACGGCTATGAATCAAAAAATATCCCTGAACTCAAAAACCTCAAGCCTGAATGCAATATAATAAGCGGTAAAGATGGGGCTATAATATGTAAAGGACAACCATTGAGTTTCATGTATGCCGAAAAAAATATTTTCATAGCAGAATCACTGGATCGGCTTATTATGGAAAACCGAAAATTGATTGAAATGTATTTCGGAGATAAAAACAGGGATCTGATACACGATGATGCTGGAAATATCTGGTTCAAAAATGATACGTCTACTCTCAGCATTAACAACAATAACCAGACATTCGACCTTTCCAGCAAAATCGTGGAATTCTTTTCAACAGAAAAAATCCGGAGGTTCGCATTGGCAGGAGCAGGAAAGAACAAGGTGCTGATAGATTATTACTCCTATGGCTGGGAAAATGGTCATTCTGCAGACAACATAACCTTGTCCTGTGAATTGAATAACAAGAAATTTATATTCAAGAAAATCCCCAGGATGACCTGGCTTCCTTCTTTCAATCCGATATATGATTCTAGTGGATCCTTATGGTATCCGGCATACACCGACTCCCGAAAATATCAGATTGCTTGCAGAATGACTGCCGATGAGAAACCACAGGAAATCAAAGATTCGGGACTGCCGTACTTATGCGATATGAGCGGCAACATCTGGTTAGGCAACATAATAAAGCAACCAAAGAACAAGTTCAATATATGGAAAAATGGTGAAATAAAAGGTCATGTGGTCGTTCCCCATGCAAACGAGTCAACAACTCTCATTTCAGACCGCGAAGGCTCTGTTATAGCCATTACAAGCCCGCTTGTGACACATTTGACTGCCGAGAATCCTGAAAAACCCTCAGAATATAAGGTAAAGACGGAATACTGGCTAGATGTGAAAGGAAAATCTACCCCAGTAAAGGGCTTCAAGATCAGAAATAAATTCTATCTAGCAGTGACATCCTCGTCGTCCAATTCAAAGGATCACTATTTAAACATCATCGAATTCCCTCCTTCTGAAGGAAAATGAGCACACAAATTTTGGTTCCATAATTTATGATTTGGAAATAAGATTTTCTTCTATTGCCACTCGCCGTCTTTGTGTTATTATATAAAATTATTTAAGGGAGGAATCTCCTCCATGTATGAAATCCGTAAATCAAACAGAGGTATACCATGTACGTTGGAAGAATAGTTGCAATTGGAATGACGCCGGGCGGCAAATCCACGGCGATGTACCGCGTGTCTTCACGCTCCTTCCCCAACCGCGAGGCCCGTCTCAAGGGCGAATCCGTCTCGATCATGCCGCGCAAGGGGTTCGAGGACGATCTGAACAAGAATCCGTATATCGCATACAACTGCATCAGGATTGCGGGCAATTTCGCGGTCGCGACCAATGGATCGCATACCGATCCGATAACAGAGAAAATCCTCTCAGGAATGTCCGCCAGGGACGCACTCGCTTTCTGCATGCTGGCGCTCGACTATGAGAAGGACAGCTACAACACGCCGCGTATCTCCGCAGTCATCGAAAAGAAAACCCGTCTCGGCTGGCTTGCGATCGTGAAAAAGGGATCGATCCACGTTGCGGAATTCGCACTCGAACCTGGCAAGGCATATTATGTCGCCACCTATGAGCACACTTATCCGTGCAGCCATTATGCCGATGAGAAATTCAACGCCGGCAATGCTGAATCCGCATGCGAATATGTGATAAGCAAGGGTGTATTCACACAGCTGGAGAATCCCGTGACGGCCGCCGCGGTGGTCGAATCCGACAAGGGATTTGACTTCGCAGTCAAGACAATTTAATAACAATCTAAAGAACTTTCAACATCCAACGCTCAACGTCCAACTTCGAATCAGGAATTTAATTCAAAATTGGATGTTCGATGTTGAATGTTCGATGTTCGAAACATATGTCCGACATTTCAAAAGATCTTCTTAAGCAGCTGAATCCCGAACAGGCGAAGGCCGCCGCGATAATCGACGGGCCGGTGCTGGTGTTCGCAGGCGCCGGAACCGGCAAGACCCGTGTCATTACTTTTCGCATCGCCAACATGATCCGGCACGGGATCAAGCCCGAAAACATCGCCGGCATGACCTTCACAAACAAGGCCGCCCAGGAAATGCGCGAACGGCTCGACAGGCTTGTAAACAGGGAGGATGCGAAGAAGGTTTTTCTCGGGACATTCCATTCCTTCTGCTGCAGGGTGCTGAGGAAGGACATAAAGGTCCTCGGATTCGGGAACAACTTCACCATAGCGGACGATTCGGACCAGTCCGGGGTAATAAAACAGGCGATCATCGAGTCGGGTTTCGACAAGACTGAATTGAGTCCGGAAGTCTGCGTGTCCCTTATCAGCCGGGCAAAAGGGAAGATGCTTGCACCTCAGGACGTAAGCAGGATCGCGGAGAACGATATCGAGGTGAAAGTTGGACATGTCTATGACCGGTACATGCAGATACTTCAGAACCAGAACATGCTGGACTTTGACGATCTTCTGCTTTTCACTGTAAAACTCTGGCAGGAACATCCCGAAATCCTTGAGAGATACCAGGAGAAATACACTTATCTGCTGGTCGATGAATACCAGGACACGAACTATCTGCAGTTCCAGCTGGTCAAGCTTCTCGCCGGAAAAAGGAATAACGTCTGCGCTGTCGGCGATGACGACCAGAGCATATACGGATGGCGCGGGGCGGACATGAAGAACATCCTGGATTTCCCAAGGCATTTCCCGAAGTCCAAGGAGATAAAGCTCGAGCAGAATTACCGCTGCACAAACAATATCCTGAAAGCTGCGAACGGCGTGATTTCAAAGAACACCGAGCGCTGCGTGAAGGAACTCTGGTCGAAATGCGGCGATGGCGAAAAGATAAGGATAGTCAGGGCGGAAAGCGACGAGGACGAGGCGAGATACGTCTCGGAGGCCATATTCAATGTGATCGCGTCTGATCCCGGAACCCAGTACAGGGATTTCGCCATCCTCTACCGGTCCAACCACCAGTCCCGCCTGTTTGAAAATTCGCTGAGGGACTCACAGATCCACTACAGGATTGTCGGTGCCAAATCATTTTATGAACGGCGCGAAATCCGCGACGCCATCGCATATCTCAAGCTTGCAGTAAATCCGAAGGACGACCAGAGTTTCCTCAGGATACTCGGGGTTCCGCCCCGTGGCATCGGGGACAAGGCGATTGAAAACCTGAAAAAAATGCAGCACATATCGTTCATGCCTTTCGCTGAACTCATAGGGCACGAGGAATTCCTCAAGGATCTCTCGGGAAAAGCCGGATCCGGCGCAAGGGGAATGCATGCCACCTTGAACAAATGGCGCGGCATGTTTTCCGAGCCCGGCAACCTGTCGGACAAGGCTCTCGCCTATTTAAAGGATCTCAATTTCATAGAGGGGATACTGAAACTCTACAAGGACAGGGAGGAGGCTGAGAGGCGCAGGGACAACATCTATGAGCTTGTCAACGCCATAGCGTACTTCGAAAAGTCCGCCGGGACACCCCCCACCCTTCTGGAATTCCTGGAGGCTTATGCCCTCTATGACGACAGCGACAAGGTCGAAGAAGACGAGGAGAAGGAAAAGAATGCCGTCACCCTGATGACTGTCCATGCGGCAAAGGGCCTTGAATTCTCATACGTGTTCATTCCGGGCATGGAACATAACATCTTCCCCCATGAAAGATCTGTGATGGAAGGGAGCAATGAGGAGGAACGCAGGCTATTCTACGTGGCTCTCACCCGTGCCAGGAAGAACGTACATCTCATCCACACCCGCAGCAGGATGCGCTATGGCAAAACGACAATCCAGCGGCCTTCCGAATTCATCTACGACATCCCGGACGATGTCTCCGAGCACGTACAGTCGGCGACAGCCTTCAAGCCCATGGACGATGACGAACTCAAGGACGCGTGGGCCGCACTCTATGCGATCGGAGAGAAGAAATAATTTTATTGCGATATAATATGAAATATACTGGGGAGGCGTTATGAAATGGCTATTCGGATTTCTCTGTTCCATTTG
>JANYBI010000721.1 GCA_025360875.1 Lentisphaerota bacterium | reverse complement strand
CTGTGCTACATTTTAACGCTGTCCATAATACGAATTCTTCCCGTGCTTGCGCTGATAATGCTTTTCTATCAGAGCCTTCTTCAGCTGCGGCACCTGCGGATTTATGGAAACAGACAGATAAGCCATCTTGGCAAGCTCTTCGAGGACTGCGCTGTTATAAACGGCCTTTTCAGGCGTCGTGCCCCATGTGAAAGGGCCATGGCACGCCACAAGCACCATCTCGACTTCCTTGTAGCTGCGCTTCCTGAACGCATTGAGTATCTGCTGTCCGGTCTGCTCCTCGTAGTCGCCCTTTATCATCTCGTCGCTCATGACTTCCGTGCAGGGCACGGCCTCCACAAGATGATCCGCATGAGTCGTCCCGAGGATCGGAACAGGCTTCATCGCCTGCGCCCAGGCTACCGCATATGTCGAATGAGTATGCACGACTCCGCCAATGTCAGGGAAATTCCTGTAGAGGACGGTATGCGTCTTCGTGTCGGAAGAAGGACGCATCTTTCCGTCGACAACCTCGTTCTCGAGATCGACGATGACCATGTCCTTCGGCTTGAGCTCATCATATGGCACACCGCTTGGTTTTATCGCAAACACGCCTTTCGTCCGGTCGATCGCGCTGACATTCCCGAAAGTGTAGATGGCAAGCCCCAGCTTGGGGATCTGCATGTTGCATTCCCAGGCCTGTTCCTTCAAAGTCTTATATGTTCCACCCATGTTTCAATATCCGTTTTTGTTTCACAGATCGTAGCACTGGCTGCGAGCTGCTGATAGGAATTATGATTTATGACGCCGGTAAGATAGTATGGAAACAGGAGGGAATCAAGACTGGCGATACTGGTTCAAGGCGTTTTCATATTTCGGAGGCGGCATCAGGAACGGAAAAACTATACTTGGAACTTTCTGACAGTCAAGCCCCCAACACGTCTAGATTGACAGCTGCCTTTTCCTGGGATTCATCCATCTGGAAAAGACTGACAGGGAACTGAAACCGAGTTCGTCGGCGATCTGGCTCTTGTTCATTCCGGACTTCCTCAGTTCCTGCATCTTCCGAATCCTGCATCGATCGACATATTCGTGAAAGGTGAGGCCTGTCTCCTTCCTGAAAAGCCTGTGGAAATGAAACCTGCTGAATCCTGCGAACTTCGCAGTGTTCTCAAGGCGGAACCCCTTTCCTCCCGCGCTCTGGATGTTCTGCGCCACAACATTTATTATCCCCTTGTGGAATTCGCGCGTCTCAGGTTCGCTTCCGGCAATGCTCCCTCTCACGAGTTCAGATATCAGCATCGAAAGGAGCGACAGCAATGACGCCCTCCTCACACGTTCCGTCAGTTTTACGGCGCCGGAACCCAGGGCAGACAGTTCCCCGAGGAACAATTGGAGAAATGGCGTGTTATACAGGACCGTCCTGTACGGTGTCGACACGTGTCTGCCTTCGATCCTGAAGACCGTGGCGAATGCGGAAGTGTCGGAGATTCCTATCCATAGGCAGCGGGAGTCGGGATGGAACGGAGGATACATGTAGTCGTGCTGTTCGAATGGATTGATGAGGAACAGGGAACCCGGTCTGCAGGGATATGTCAATCCCATGTATCCGAATCTTGACGAACCGGAAAGGCTCAGCATGATCTCGGTGGACTTGTGGGTCTGCTGGTTCGACCGCATCCATTGGGCATGCTTCTCATGGCGCACAGTCCTTTCCTCCGGTTCCAGGAAGGACGTCACGATCCTCCATGTCGCCGGCGACAGCAGGACATCCAGCTCGTCTTCTGTAAAATGTTTTCTCTTCATAAGGGGAATCCTATAAATAGCAAGTTTTGCAAATAAAAAGCAAATCCTGCATGTTGATACTATAATGGAGACGCCGTATTATTTCAACATCAAATAGCACATAATGCATATAATCGAACAGGATGGAGGTCACTATGTACCGAGTAGGACGCGAAGAGATAGAAGAAGTGACGAAGGTCATACTTTCAAAGAACTGGTTCCGTGTCGGCGATCCGGCGGCGGGACATCTGCAGGAGACCGAAAGGTTCGAAAAGGAATGGTCGGAACTCACCGGAGCCAAATATTCGCTGATCATGTCCGGCGGCGGCACTGCCGCGATCACATGCGCACTTGCAGGAATCGGCATCGGTCCCGGGGACGAGGTGATTGTTCCGGCATACACATGGCTGGCTTCGGCAACATCGGTGCTCGCTGTCGGGGCAATACCTGTGCTTGCGGACATAAACGAGTCGATGACACTTGATCCGGAAGATTTCGAGAGGCGGATAGGACCGAACACCAAGGCTGTCATTCCGGTGCACATGGCGGGAAGGGTCTGCGACATGGATGCGATATGCCGCATCGCGAAGAAGCACGGGCTCAAAGTCATTGAGGACTCATGCCAGGCGGACGGAGGCTCCTACAAGGGGCGGCGCACGGGAAGCATCGGCGATGCTGGCGCTTTCAGCCTTAACCAGTTCAAGATCATTTCAAGCGGCGGTGAAGGCGGCATCCTCTGCACCAGCAGCCGGGAGATATTCGAAAAGGCGTTCATCTTCCATGATTCGGGCTCATGCTTCCGTCCTATCGCCTCCGAACTCACCGAACCGATATTCGTCGCACAGCAGTATAGGGCAAGCGAAGTGATGTCCGCGATCGCGAGAGTCCAGCTGAGCAGGATTGACGGGATACTTTCGGACCTGAGGAAGAATGCCGACGCGATCGTCAACGCCTTCAAAGGAGTTGCAAATGCGAAGTTCGCACCCAGCAACGACGCCAGGGGAGATTGCGGGACCGCAGTGGTGTTCCAGTTTGAAAATGAGGCCAAGGCCAGGGCTTTCTGCACGTCCCCGGGCATCGGGGGCTATGTCGGAATCGACCACGGGAAACACGTCTATGTCGAATGGGAACCTCTGCTCAATCGCAGGATAATGCACCATCCAAGGATGAATCCTTTCAATTTCGAGGAGAACAAAAATCTAAGAATGGACTATAGTAAGGAGACCTGCAGCAAAACTCTCGACATATTGCGCAGGACGGTATTTGTGGGCATCAGCCCGGACTGGACATCGCAGGAGCTCGAGAGTAAGATAAAGGCATGCAGGGATGCGATCTCAAAATAGGATGCCGCAAACTTATGAGCAAGATCAGATGGTTTGATTCGAACTTGTGCGTCGGACGGCCGATGAACGCCGAATGGGAATCTCCCGGTTCCCGCAAAGATCTTCTGCGGACCATGGCGGATCATTCAGTATCGGAAGGGCTGATATGGCATGTCTCCCAGTTTGAGGCGGAGCCATATCTCGGAAACGATATGCTGGAAAGCTGGCTGGACACCAAGGGCGGGATAATGGGCTGCATGGCCCTGATGCCTACATTGGTCGACCCGCCACGGCACAAGGATATTTTCAAGTACATGAAAAGCTGCGGATTCCGCGCGGTCAGGATATTCCCGTCGCGAAACAACTACAGCGTATCGGCGTTCAAGGCCGACTCCACGATGGACGAGATCGTTGAAAGACGCATCCCGGTCATCATCTCATTGGAATCCGGTTCTACCTGGGACATCCTGGCTGAGTTCCTGAAAACTTTCCCCAAGGCCACATGCATCGCTTCGGACCACGGCGTATGGGGACAGGACAGGTATCTCTGGCCGCTTCTGGAAAAATATCCCGGACTCCACGCTGAAACGGGCATGCTGTCGATCGAGGCAGACGGGCTCTTGTCGGGAGTGGAAAAGTTCGGTGCATCGAGGTTCGTGTTTGGCAGCGGCTATCCGAGACGCTATATGGGAGCGCCCATGGCAGATATTCTCCACAGCGAAATAACCGATGCGGAAAAAGCCCAGATAGCCGGCGACAACATGCGACGTCTTATCGGGAGGATAAAGCTATGAAGAGAAAAATTCCTTCTTCTGTGAAAAAAACTAAATCACCCGCCTCTGGAAAATTCATTCCCGGCTATCCCATATATGATCTCCACGGACATTGGGGGGCTTTTTATGGCGCGCATCTTCCGTGCAGCGACAAGAAAAAGGGGATCGCCCATCTTGAACGGGCGAACGTCGCAAAACTTGTCATCTGCCATCACCACGCCCTGCACTCTCCCGACACCGGCAATTCATCGAATGTCAGGGCGGTGAGGGCGAATCCTGAGAGGCTGCTCGCATACTGCGCCATCAATCCGAACTATCCTGAGGACGTTGCACGTGACCTGGAATCCTTCGACGAGTACCGTGACATCTATGTAGGCTTCAAGATGCTTTCGGACTATCATCGTCATCCACTGAGCTCTCCGAGATACAGGCCGGTCTGGGAGATGGCTGATTCAAAGAAACTTATTGTCCTCGCCCACACCTGGGGCGGTTCACAGTACGACGGATACGAGGAAATCTGCAAGGTCGCCAGTTCATATCCCAACGCCAAAATTCTCCTGGGGCATAGCATACACGGGGACTGGGGCAATGCAGTCAAGGTCGCCAATAAATTTCCGAATGTCTTTCTCGAGCTGACCGCAGTTCTCGATGATCGCGGAATATTGGAACGCTTTGTAAAGGAGGCAGGTTCTTCCAAGGTGATATTTGGCACCGATTTCCCGTGGTTCAGCCTCTTCTACCATATCGGAGCCGTCATGGATGCCGATATTTCCGACATGGATAAGAGACGGGTACTCTGTGACAACGGAAAATCGCTGATCGAAGGAGTGATGGGAAGAGGTTATAGGTTATAGGTTATAAGTCAGAAGACAGAAGGCAGGAGGCAACGAGATTTGAATCGGGGAATCGGCGATACGGAGAACCGGCGTCGTGGGACAGAGAGCATAATTCCAAAATTCAAATCCATGATTTTTCCCATGTTTACTGATGTTTGTCTGAAATTTTATTCTTTTCCCATTTGTTTGGAGCTTGGAGGTTTGGAATTTGGAATTTAGCACTGGCCAGCAAACCATAAGCTGCTCACTATTTCCGCATTGAGCTATTTCTTCAGCGTCTCATCAACTGTCTTTGCCAGCATTTTCATATTGAACGGCTTTTGGATAAAACCCTTCATTCCGGTATCAAGCAGGTTCTGCGCCTCGCCATCAATGCTGAATCCCGAGATCAGGAGAGCCCTTATGTCCTTGTTTATCTTCTGCATTTCAAAGAATGCATCTCTTCCATTCATTCTCGGCATCATCATGTCTAGGATGACAAGGTCCAGGCTCTTCCAGGACTGCCGATAGTATTCGACCGCTTCCTGTCCATCCCTGCAGGTGACGACCGTATGTCCTAAGGAACGCAGTATCCTGGAAATAATAGTGCGCACATCTTCCTCGTCGTCGACAAGGAGTATGCTGGATGTCCTGGCGGCCCGTTCCGTCCGGGCTTCAGAACTGTCCAGATCCGTATTATCCTCAATGAGCGGGAAAAACAGGGAGAAAACGGTGCCTTCTCCAATCTTGCTGTCCACGTAGATAACGCCATTGTGGCTTTTGACAGTACCGTAGACCGATGCCAGGCCCATACCGGTCCCTTTGCCAGGCTGTTTCGTGGTGAAAAAAGGTTCAAACAGATGTTTCTTCGTGTCATCGTCCATGCCAATTCCGTCGTCGATCACGCATATTCTCATATATCTGCCCTTGACGGCTTTGCTTCTTTCCTCCGGGGTGGTGAAGACATCCTCCATCATGACGTTTTCAGTCGTGAAGACTATTTCACCTCCGCTTGGCAGGGCGTCCTTCGCATTGATGGCGAGATTGAGCAGCGAATTCTGGAGCTGGGTAGGATCCCCCAGGATCATGACAGGGCTCGCACTGAGGACCCTCCTAATCTCGATCCTCTTGTCAATACTGTGCTCAAGCAATGAGATGACCTCCTCGATGATCTTGTTGACGTTCACAGGGACGGTCAGATATTTGCCTTTTCTTGAAAATGCCAGGAGATCTTTTGTAAGATCGGAAGCTCTTCTGGATGCCCGCAGTATTGATTCGGCATCATTCCTGAGCGTGGGATCGTCCAGGCGGTTGCACAGGAGTTCCGCATATCCCATTATGCCCATGAGCTGGTTGTTGAAGTCATGGGCTATGCCACCAGCAAGCTGTCCTATGGCCTCCATTTTCTGCGACTGGCGGAGCCTCTCCTCCATTTCCTCACGCGCCGATTCAGCCTTCTTCCTCTCGGTGATGTCGATACCCAGTCCTACCAGGAGTTTGGCGTTATCTATGTTGGCGCAATACCCCGTGAAGTAATACGGTGTCTTTTTCCCGTCTTCGCTTATGAATTCCGCTTCAACAGAAGATTCGCCATTTTCAAAAGCCTCCTTGATCCTGCTACCCACTTTCTCTTTCTCTTCCGCGGAAAAAAAGTCCAGTGCCTGCATGGCCAGCACTTCTTCCATGGAATATGACGAGACTTTCAGGAAATTTTCATTGACTCTAATTAATTTCCCATTGCTGTCAATGACATAAAACATGCCGGGCAGGCTATTAATGACAGAATCGGAGAATTGCCTGGATCTCCTAGCCTCTTCCTCAGCCTTCTTCCGCTCGGTGATGTCGCGGTATATCGACTGGTAACTGCCGTCCGGCATCATCTTGGTTCGCATCTCAACATCCACTGCCGATGAATCCGGCCGGATGATCGTGCGTTCACTCACAACTGTTTCCCCTTTTTGCAGCAGGTCGAAACGCAAAGGGACCTTATCAAGGATTTCTGGGTGAAAAAGAATCGTTATATGCTTTCCGACCAGTTCATCCCTGGATCTGCCAGCCATCGTGCACATGCATTCATTGGCTTCGGTGATGATCCCCTCGTGGGAGCCGACAAGTATTCCGTCCACTGCAAGATTGACCAGCTCACGATAGCGGAACTCGGAAACCCTGAGAGCCTCTTCTGTCTGTTTTCTTTCCGTTATGTCCATTACCGACGACTGGTATCCTATCACTTTGCCGTTCTCATCTCGCAGGAGGGTTGCAATACCATGGGCAATGAAGCTGGTTCCATCTTTCTTTTTGGCAGCATAAATCCCCTGCCATTTG
>JANYBI010000300.1 GCA_025360875.1 Lentisphaerota bacterium | reverse complement strand
CTTTTTCCTGCCGTTCATTGAACGCTCCACGGAACCTGTCGTAGAACTTTGTCTTTGCAATCAGGAAATCTATTCTCCCGACCGTCTGTGATTCCGCCTTCAGGACTGTGTCCGCAAAATACAGAAGCCAATCGGTAATCTCATTGTTTTTGTTGGCTCTTTCCAGGGCTGAATAGTAAGATTTCCTGTTGCGTTGGATTGTGAACGCGAGAGCAATCAACGTCGGTTGCCCGAGACATTGAGACAAGGCTTTTTCCGCAATTGCACGGGCAATACGTCCATTGCCATCTTCGAAAGGATGAATGCTGACAAGGTAAAGATGTGCTGTTCCTGCCCGAGCCAGGGGAGGGAGAGGATTATTTCCATCTGGAGCAGTATCATTGAACCAACGGACAAAAGCATCCATCTCTCTTTTCACCCGGTCCGAAGGAGGAGCTTCGAAATGGATGATCGGTTCATGGATGGGACCGGAAACCACCTGCATGGGCTCTTCATGGATACGGTAACCTCCAAGTTCAGTAAGATCGCGTCGTCCGCTTGTTAGAGAAGCATACCAGCCAAAGAGCATCTCATGAGTCAATGGTGTATCATATGTTTCGTAGAGATTTACCATCATCTCCGCGTGCCCCTGTTCGGCAGCGGATACCCGACGATGATCATATTGAAGGCCAAGCTGCCTGCGGATGTATGACTGAAGACTGTCACGATTTAAAAATTCACCTTCGATCTCAGCGGTTTTCATCGCTTCATCGCTGATCAAATCGACAGTCAGTATCTGTCTATCATCCTGCGTAAGGTGTTTAACTGCCCCGTAAAGTTCTCCCGACTGGCGGAGAAAACGGCTTTCCAATGCGGAGAGAGCTTCGAGTCTATATCGGAAAATAGGCCAATCTGATTTTTGCCAATTCCAAACCATGAGCAATACCTCATCCTTTTATAACTCAAATATAGCATTATTATGAGTTATATCAAATGGCGATATGCATCATCAGGAGAAAAGATGTAGTACTATTCATTTCTTTTCACTTAGGTTCTTCAGCACGAACGCCCTTAGCTGGGCTGTGATCGAAGGGAAGATATGGCATAGCCTGTTTTCGGCTATGGAAGGGGTGTAGTCCGACTGGTAGAAGAGGAATTCTGTGCATGGTGTTTCTGCGCGGAACTTGTCTTTGGCAATTGAGTTTTTTGTCTGGGCGTCAATAAGTTCGGCCTCTATTTCCATTGAGACGTTTCCATATGATACTGGAAGACCGATCCCCCACAGCATTGTCCCTGCGAACATGAGACCATAGGTCGTAAGATTCCTGTTCCAGACCGCTTCGGTTATATTGATCTTGACGACATAGCCGAAAACTGGCTTTTCGGAATTCTCATCAAATCTCACAGTTTTTACATTCTGGAACATGCCGGAGAACCTCAGATCCCTAGCTATCAGGATCTGGAGCATGTCCTGGAGATCGAGATGGAAATAATCATATTTCATCATAGGATTGAGTTCGGATTTTGAATAAGGCCAGAAAGGTATGTAGCTGACATACGGGTCGTCGTTCATATTGGTCGAAATATCTCTCTGGGAGACGGGTCTCAGGTCAAGGATAGTCATAACATAGCAGTTGTCAGCTAAGGGCTTGTCCACCACTGATACCGGAGGATGGTATTCGTATATGGATTCATCGAATGAATAGCATCCAGACAGGAACATTGGAACTATTAGATAAAAAATTATAGAAGAATGTTTTTTGATGGACAAGCTCATGTAGAGGTCCCCATTATACGTCCCTGTCGCTGATCATTAGTGCCCTAAATAATTTTATCGGCGTCGGGGTCGCTATCGGAATCGCTTTCGATTGAATTCATTCTCGATACCGAACCCGATACCGATTCCGACCCCGAACATAAATCTAAAAACTGGTCTATTGTCAATAACACACTCATTTCCCGTGCTATTTAGGACAAGAGTGATCGCTGATAAAATATGTCCAACCCATGCAATATCAAGCTTTCTGCAGGTTGCATAAGGCAATTTTAAAATTGCCTTTTTGAACTGATTTCTTAAGTTGGAGTTCACGACTTTAGCGTGCGTAACATGATGAATACCAAGACACACTAAAGTTGTGAACTCCAACGGAGTTTATTGTCGCAACAACCGCTTTCGGTAGTTTTGAAATCAGCCCTCATATGATTTCAAAAAAAGCGTGAAAAGCATATGTATTAGGGAAAATTTGATTTAAATTTGCAGGATGATCAATTTCCAGCATAATAAGGCAAGAATATTTTCGTCCATCCTGATATTGTGCGCCACGGTATTCGTCCATGGGTGTGCGATAAGCGAAATCTTTGAATCACAAACTGCGTCAGAATCAAATCTCCGTTCCGGTTTTGTGTACGTTGACCAGGTTGTCCCCGGTGTCGTTCTTGATTTGAGGTATGCCTCGAAAAATAATTTCATTGGAGATGTGATTGACGGATACGAAGCTCCAAAATGCATATTGACCAGGGAGTCGGCGGAAGCTCTGGGTAAAGTCCAGGAAGAGTTGAACGTCCATTCGATGTCATTGAAGATATATGACGCATACCGTCCCCAGAGGGCAGTTGATCACTTCGTGAGATGGTCCATGGATCTGTCAGATCAAAGGATGAAGAAGGAATATTATCCCAATGTGGATAAGGATATAATATTCAGGAGTGGATACATCTGGTCGAAATCAAACCACAGCAAGGGAAGCACTGTTGATCTGACCATTGTGTTTCTTCCTGAG
>JANYBI010000654.1 GCA_025360875.1 Lentisphaerota bacterium | reverse complement strand
AAGTCCTGAAAAAGCTGAAGGAGAAGAATCCCGGCACCAAGGCGTTCATCGTGTCTGGAAGGCCTTTCATGGAAAAAACCCTCCGCGATGACAATGCATCGCATCTTGTCGAAGGCATCATAAAGAAACCGTTCAGCGAACAGACTCTGCTTGATGCTGTCAAGGTGGCGTCGTCCGGAGATGGGGGAAAAAACTGAGAGCAGAGGACAGGGAAGAACCGGAGAGCCGGTGAATCGGAGAGAGGATGGTAATCGGAGATCTGTAATCCGTGGTCGGAAAGGAAAAAGGTGAACGAAGACACGCTAAAGTCGAAGATCCCGGGGCCGCAGGAACTCGGGACAGTGAACTCCAACTTTGGAAATCAGCTCATCGCTGGCAAGTGGAAATTAGTTGGAGTTCACAGCTTTAGCGTGGGTATTGGTTTGGAGTTTGGAATGGCTTGCAGTTAATGCACTATTACTTTTTTCCTCACTGGAACGTAAACAGCCAACAATGGCTTAACTACGAACGAATATCCAGCAGTTGTTGATTTGTATTCAGTATCCGCCTAGTCATTTTCTATGATGCCCTGGGTGATGGCGTAGCGGGTAAGTCCGGCGGTATCCTGGATATGGAGTTTCTTCTTCAGCTGATGCCGGTGCTTCTCAACGGTCTTTATGCTTATCTTCAGTTCATCGGCGATCTGCTTGTTCGCCATTCCTTCAGCGACCAGCTGCAGCACTTCCATCTCCCGTGAGGTGAGCTTCGAGGTGGTAGTCTTGACGACCTTTCCGTAGGCAGGAGCTTTCTGGTACTGGTAGTGGATGCGTTTTGCGATTGACGATTCGAAGAAGGGGTTCCCTTTCCTGACTTCCCGGATGGCTTTTGCGAGGTTCTGGGAGGACGTCATCTTTGCGAGATAGCCCGATGCGCCTGCGGCGACTACCTGTCCGATATGGTCCTCGCTGACGTGGGCTGACAATATGATTATTTTTGCAGATGGAAGATGCTGGAGTATCTGTCTGGTGGCTTCAATACCATTGAGCATCGGCATCGATATGTCCATCACCACAACTGCCGGACTGAGCGATCTTGCCAGCTCAACGGCCTGTCTCCCATTTTCAGCTTCGCCTACGACCTCGATGTCGTCTTCGCAGCTTAACAAGGAGTTGAGGCCTTGTCTTACTACTGTGTGATCATCGGCGAGAAGGACTGTTGTTTTCTTCATATATTCCTTATTGAATATAATGGATAAAATAATCTTTGTCTTAATATAGTATGTGGAAATCATCCATTCAAATTTGAAAATGTGGGGGAAAACCCTACCGGGATGGAAAGAACTAAATTGCGAATAGCGAACAGCCGAACAATTGAATTACGAATAATGAAGTTAAGATGAGTGAGCTGATTTCAAAAATACGAAAAACGGTTGTTGTGGAAAAACGCTTGTTGGAGTTCACGGCCCTGTTCGCCGAAGGCGCTGCCATAGGAGCCTGTCGGACTTAGAAATGAGTTCAGAAATGGCTGAATTTGTTTGTAGTAGCGCATGTTTGCGCGTTCTTCGGTCTTTTGAGATTCCATTAAGAACGCTCGAACACGAGCTACTACAAGCGAAATAGCATAAGTCCGACAGGCTCCATAGGCAGGTAAACTTCAGCGTGTCTTGGGATTCAACAGGTTACACACGCTAATCCTCCTGCGGAGGGCCAACTTTAGAAATCAGCCTCAATACACGAATTTCCGGGCTTCTCTATCTTCATCCCGGAGGGATGAAAGACAGTAGCCGGGGGTTGAGTCTTGCGATACCCCCGGACTAAGGGGAAAAACGAATCGCACCCTGAAGGGGTGCCAGAATCAGAATCACACATTCATACAGTCTTCACAACAAATATTGTTGAGCCCATTGATGCTCCATCAGTTTCTGGCACCCCTCCTGGGTGCGTACTAATTTCTATTCCTGTCCGGAGATCTACGCTATGCTCCGACCACCGGCTACTATCTGACAACCCTTCAGGTTGTAAAAACACAGTTCCAAATCCTGAGAAATACGTATAGTAGACAGTCTTCAAGGGTAGGGTTTCTCCCCATCCTGAAATAGGGTTATACCCCATGGCAATGATTATGCGGAAATCTATATTCCTCATACAGGAAAACCATACGCATCCATCCTGGGGGTGGAAGACAGAGCCGGGCATGTGCGTGAAGGAAGGGAGCTGAAGCTTTATGAGGACCATGAATTCAATTTGTATCCATTCCCACGGCGGTCCGGAAGTCCTGTCATATGAGAAATTGCCGGTCCCTTCGCCGAAAGCGGGAGAAGTGCTGATCCGGGTGCATTCCGCAGGAGTGAATCCTGTGGATTGGAAAGTCAGGGAAGGATATCTGAAGGACATGTTCGAATACAAATTCCCTCTGACATTGGGATGGGATGTCTCCGGAGTTATAGAAGCGGTCGGCCCCGGAGTTTCACGCCTGAATGTCAAGGATGAGGTTTACAGCCGTCCAGACTTGTCGAGGAACGGGGCTTATGCCGAATACATTGTTGTCAGGGAAAATGAAGTCGCGCTCAAGCCGAAATCCCTTGATCATGTCCATGCGGCATCCATTCCGCTTGCTGCGCTTACCGCATGGCAGTCCCTTTTCGATACTGCGGAACTCAAACCGGGGCAGCGAGTGCTGATCCATGCCGCAGCCGGAGGAGTAGGAGGCTTTGCCGTACAGCTTGCGAAATGGAAAGGGGCATACGTCATTGGAACAGCTTCAGGACGCAATCGTGATTATGTTAGCGGCCTTGGTGCCGATGAAGTCATCGATTATCAGCGGGTACCGTTCGAGGATGCAGTCCAGAACGTGGATGTGGTGTTCGACACCATGGGCGGTGATACGCAGGAACGGTCATGGAAAGTCCTTAAGCCGGGAGGGATACTTGTTTCAATCGTAAGTCCTCCGGAAGCAAACGTGCAGGGAGTCCGGAAGACGTTCGTATTTGTCCAGCCCAATTTCACACAGCTGATGGAGATAGCCTGGCTCGTGGATTCAGGCAAGCTTAAGACGCTTGTCGAAGTGATTATGCCTTTGAGTGCGGCAAGACGTGCCCAGGAGCTGAGCAGTGAAGGGCATGTGCGCGGGAAAATAGTGCTGAAGGTGGACTGAGGAAAATATCCGGATGAATGGATTGGAAGCCAGGAGCCAGGAGCCAGAATAAACCCGGATTTTAGTTCAATTTCATTCTGAATTCTGGCTCCTGACTTCTGACTTCCTTTGCAATTATATCATAAGATAATAAAGGAGTGTGCGAAATGAATAATGTAAATCTCAAGGACGGACTTTCGGGTTTTATTCTCAAGCCTTTCAGGGGAATGCCTTTTGCCAAGGAAGGAAACGGAAGTCCTCCTTCGACAGCTTTCCGCGAACAGTTCGTCTTTGAACTGCCTATGCTGCCGTATGCGCAGAATGCGCTTGAGCCCCATATATCGGCGAAAACCATGCAATTCCACTATGGAAAGCACCATAGGACATATGTTGACAACCTCAACAAGCTCATCGCCAGCAACAAGATGTCTGAAGCGCCCCTTGAACGGGTCATAATCGAAAGTTCCGCCGTGCCCGCCAGCGCTTCAATCTTCAACAATGCGGCCCAGGTCTGGAACCATGATTTCTTCTGGCGCAGCATGAAACCGGGAGGAGGAGGGGAGCCCGGAGGGAAACTTGCCGGGATGATTGAGAAATCCTTCGGCGGCTCCGATGAATTCAAGAACGCCTTCGTGGCCGCGGCCCTCGCGCAGTTCGGCAGCGGCTGGGTATGGCTTGTCCAGGAGGGCGGTGATCTGAAGATCGTGAAGACATCAAATGCGGACACGCCCATTGCGCATAAGCAGACTGCGCTGCTCACCTGCGATGTATGGGAACACGCCTACTATCTCGACTACCAGAACCGGCGGAAGGATTTTGTCCAGGCGTTCCTGGATCATCTGGCGAACTGGGAATTCGCAGAATCAAAAATCGAGTGAAGCTATAGGATCGGACGGATTCCGGACAATGCCGGATTGTCCGGAACATGGGAGGAATTATGGATACACGTAACGATGAATGGATCAGGACAGGAATAGCATTGGTTGATCATCAGCACGAGGAATATTTCCGGAGGCTGGACATACTTCTTGCGATACTCGGAAATTCAGAACTCAACGCTCATGAGCTCAGGAAGAGCTTTGATTATTTCAGGAGTTTTGCGGTAGTGCATTTCGACACCGAGGAGCTGCTTATGAAAATCTCCGTGTATCCGCAGACCGAGGAGCATATGAAGATGCATGAGTTCTTCGGTGAAACCATTGAGCGGCTGGTCCAGGAGATGAACACGGGAGGAGATATCCACTATGTCGCCGGGGAACTGAAGGTCTTCGTGTCCGGCTGGCTTCAGGATCACATAGAGACGCATGACATGAAGCTGACCAGCTTCCTCAAGGATAAGATTTCGGCTGGTATTGCGAATCCGTAGACGGTTGGTTCGCATTCCTGTCCTTCTTTCCCAGGCAGGATTGTTTTTCAACCTCGGCGAATCTGGAAAATACCGGGCCCTTTTTATTTTTTGTGTACCCATCATCCTTTCGTTATTCGTCATTCGCTTGTTCGATATTCGTAATTCAGTATTTTACATCCCGGTAGGGTTTTCCCCATGTATAAGTAGGGTATGTGCCTATAGGGGAATGTCCGGCGCCAGTATATAATTCAGGTGTCCCAGTTATTGAGGAAAACGGATCAGGGACATCAGCATGTGTCCCGCGGCAGGTTTGTTCTAAAAACAGGATATCTGGATATGGTTCATGAAAATATAGAATGGATGAGCGAGCTTGAGACAGGTATAAGGCTCATAGACAGCCAGCACAGGGAGTTCATCGGGCTTGTCAACAGGCTTCTCGACAGTTCAATGGTGACCGAAGACGGAAGGCTGCTTTCCGATTCGTTCGCTTTCCTGAAGTACTACATAAGCGAGCATTTCTCGCTGGAGGAGACGGCGATGTGCGAATATTCCTATCCTTTTTACCTCATGCACAAGGCGATACATGATTCCTTCCGCGAGGAGATTGACAGCCTGGAGATTTCGCTGATGATAAACCGCAGCCCGCATGACATGGCGATGAAATTGAATTATCTGATGGTCAACTGGTTCATGAACCATATAAAGACTGAGGATAAGAAGCTTACGAAATATCTTCTGGCGCAGACTGCTGATGACAAGAAGGTACTTGCCAGCAAGCTGGACCAGATCGTGGGAGCATTCTTCAGGAAAAATCCCAGACGCTTCATTTCGGGAAATGTATCATGAGAGCTTGTCCACGGGGAGAAATTATCAGGATAATAATAATATCTGGAAAGGGAGGCCGTAATGAAAACTAAAATCGAAAATCTAAGATCAAAAAGCAAAAATGATTTCACTCCAATAGGGCTGCCTGTAGCGAGGAAGTGTTTTACACTTATCGAACTATTGGTGGTGATCGCCATAATCGCCATTCTGGCCGGGCTTATGCTGCCGGCCCTCAAGAAGGCGAAGTCGCAGGCGCAAGGCATCAGCTGCCGTGCGAATCTCAGGCATATCGCCACTGCGGCCCTGATGTATGCGCAGGACTTCTCCTATGTTGGCTACGCTACCGGTCTTGACCGCAAGATGCTGCTCTACCCTTATATACGGCAGGGTGCGTCGAACAACGAATCGGAGACAAACCAGGTATGGGAATGTCTGGGCAACGCTATGCCGGGAGTCCAGTGCAGTTTCGGGTTCAACACGAACCTCAACTGGGCAAAGGTAGACAGGATCAGGGCATGGGCTGATACTGTCGCGTTGTGCGACTCAGGCGTCCGCGACGGAAATGTAAATACCATATCGACCATGTGCAATCCTCCCAGCAAGATGTCTGCCGCAGGCAATCCGGCATACAGGCCGAATCCCCGGCATCTGAACAGGATGGTCAACGTGGCTTTCGTGGAAAGCCATGTCGAATCGATGCCGATGAGCGCACCGTTCTATCCGGGGCCGATGGACGAGTGGGTCGGCAATGGAATTGTGAATACCGCCGATCCCAGCTACAAGGATCAGCTCTGGGATTTGAACTGAGTTTTCAGTCACTGGTAGGGTTTTCCCCCATTATAAAGTAGGGTTACCCCCCCTAGTGTTAGACGGAACTGCGGGATATAATTGAACAAATAAGAATTATTATCATAAGTGGGCGGGATGATTAAGAACAGAAGGAATTGATGATATGGATATGACAAAGATAGAATGGAAGAGCGATCTGGATACGGGGATACACCTCATAGACAGCCAGCACAGGGAGTTCATAAAGCTTGTCAACAATCTTCTCGACAGCTCTGTGAACGGAGATGACATCCAGCTGCTCATGAAGTCGTTCGCCTTCCTCAGATATTACATCTGCGAACATTTCAGCGTTGAGGAATCCGCCATGATCACGTACGGATATCCGTTTTACTCGATGCACAAGAACATACACGACTCCTTCCGCGACGAGATAAACTCCATGGAGCTGAACCTGAGGACCACGAAATCCCCCCATGATTCCCTGGTCAAGCTGAACTATCTGATAGTCAACTGGTTTATGAACCATATAAAGGTGGAGGACAAGAAGCTATGCGCATATCTGGCGGCACAGGCCCAGCAGAGAAATGAGAATCTTACTGGCAAGCTCGATCAGATAGTCGGCATGTTTTTCAAAACCAGGGATTCCGCATGATCCCGGTAGGGTTATACCCCGTTGTCTGGTAGGGTTACTCCCCATTGAGAAGTAAAGGATTATAAGTTATAATAGCCGAAGAAAAAGGAATATGCCATGGGAAAAAGATTGTCAGGTAGGATGGATATGAGCGCAAGAATAAGAATTATTCTTATTTATTTCGTGTCCCCCTTGACTTCTTCCAATAATTTATGTATTCTCAACTACTCAAAGTATAGTCAGGAATAAGAAGCGAATGAATAATTCAGATATAAATATAAACCAAATAGGATAAGGAGAAAAAATGAAAAGGTACAAGGTCACTGCAATGGTAAAGCGGCTTTTGGTGGTAATCGCCATTTGCTGTGGAATGAGTGGACTGTTTGCTCAGACGACGGATGGGACTGCAAAGCCTGCGGTCATCCCGATGACTCCCGGCGCCATGTCAGACGCGCT
This sequence comes from Lentisphaerota bacterium, assembly GCA_025360875.1. GTDB lineage: Bacteria > Verrucomicrobiota > Lentisphaeria > Victivallales > GWF2-50-93 > GWF2-50-93. Next base: position 4,389 of record JANYBI010000654.1, on the reverse strand, counting down.
GTCGCAAAGGGAGAAGAGCGGTCTTATGCAGAGCATGACGAACAGGCAAAGGGAAGCCGCAGTTGCGGAGCAGGCGGCGGCCGCGGCCCAGCAAACTCCAAAGGCTAAGTCGGCCCCGCTGATGACTTCCTCCGGTCCCCTTAAAGCCCCCCTCGCCGCGATGAATCCCGGCGGAACACCGGACTATTTCAACGTGGCCAACTGGGCGTTCACTCCGATAATTCCAAAATTTGTCGATGATCTTCCTGGACTCGGTGCCGCGAATGCCAGCTCTACTACCGGGGCGTATATACCGATTGCTGTGAAAATACCTCTTGCCGGATTTCCGAATGATGACTACTACGAGATAGGTTTGGTCGACTACGATCAGCAGATGAGCTCTGGCTTTCCAAACACCACCAGGTTGCGCGGATACAAGGATCTGGCACCCGGAGCCGATGGTGCTGCCCATTACCTTGGACCGTTGATCATCGCGAATAAAGACAAGCCTGTACGCATCAAATACACAAATATGCTTCCCATATCAACAAATCCACTCAGCAAATACTTTATTCCCGTTGACACGTCTGTAATGGGAGCAGGAGCAGGACCTCAGGGTGGAATGTATACGGAAAACCGCACCGAACTCCATCTGCATGGTGGCGTGACTCCGTGGATCAGTGACGGTACACCGCACCAGTGGTTCACGCCTGCAGCAGATCCTACCCCTTATAAGCAGGGTGCAAGTTTCCAATCGGTTCCAGACATGCCGTTGCCTGCTGTAGGAGCGGGATGGAATACATACTACTATACCAACCAGCAGAGCGCTAGACTGATGTTCTACCATGACCATTCTCTTGGTACAACCAGGATTGGCGTCTACGCCGGTCAGGCGGCCGGCTATCTGCTGACTGATACTTTCGAGGAAAACCTGATAACTACAGGTGCTCTCCCCGATCTCGGCGGAGTATACCACTATGGAATTCCTCTCATAATCCAGGATAAGACTTTTGTCGACGCTGCGACGCTCCCTACTACTGATCCCACATGGAACTGGGGAATAACGCCTGGGACGCCGCATACCGGCGATCTCTGGTTCCCGCATGTATATATGCCCAACCAGAATCCAGCCCTCTTAACAGGCGCGAATCCTTTCGGAAGATGGGACTATGGTCCCTGGTTCTGGCCTCCTGTTCCCGCCTCGAGTCTGCCTCCTGGTAATGGGCCTGTGCTGATCGCCCCCGGGGTCTATGCGCCTGGAACACCGAATCCGTCGCTTACGCCCGAAGCGTTCATGGACACTCCGCTAGTGAACGGCTGCCCCTATCCCAAACTGACAGTAGAGCCCAAACCCTACCGTTTCAGGATATTGAATGCCTGCAACGACCGCTTTCTCAATCTCCAGCTGTACTATGTTGATCCCCTTTTTCCTACCGAAGTCAAGATGGTGCCTGCCGTTCCTACCGTGGGCTGGCCAGCGACCTGGCCGACTGACGGAAGAGCTGGCGGAGTTCCAGATCCTACGACAGCTGGTCCTTCGATGATCCAGGTAGGTACCGAGGGTGGATTCCTGCCAGCCCCTGTTGTTCTTCCCCCGCAGCCGATCAACTATACCTATGACCGCAGAAACATCGTGGTATTGAATGTCCAAGACAAGGCTCTTTTCATAGGGCCCGCTGAACGTGCAGATATCGTCGTTGACTTCTCCGCTGTTCCGCCTGGTTCAAAGCTGATACTCTACAACGATGCCCCGGCGCCTGTTCCTGCTTTTGACACACGTCTTGATTATTATACCGGTGATCCGGATCAGACCTCTACTGGCGGTGCGCCGTCTACTGCTATAGGCTTTGGTCCCAACACCAGAACAATAATGCTGTTCAATGTTGCCGGACCTGTCGGTGGGGCATTTAATCTTGCCACACTCCAGGCGGCAATGGGTACAACTTACGTCGCCTCCCAGCCTGAGCCGATCGTCCCTGAAACTGCTTATCCTCTTTCGTATGCAGCTGCCACGGACACATATTCCAGGATACAGGATAATAGCCTGACCTATACTCCTGTCGGAGCCGCCGCCCCGGTGACGACAGCCATGCAGCCCAAGGCGATACAGGAACTCTTCGAGCTCAACTACGGGCGCATGAATGCGACTCTTGGGACCGAACTTCCATTCACTAATTTCAATACGCAGACCACGGTTCCTCTCGGATATATCGATCCCCCAACTGAAACGTTCAACAATGGAGAGGCGCAGATATGGAAGATCACCCATAACGGCGTTGACACCCATGCAATACACTTCCACCTGTTCAACGTGCAGGTCATCAACAGGGTCGGCTGGGATGGGGCGATTAGACCGCCAGATCCCAACGAACTGGGCTGGAAGGAAACTGTCAGGATGAATCCACTCGAGGATTGCATTGTTGCGATGAAAGCGGTTCTTCCGACACTTCCATTCACAGTTCCGGACAGTGTCCGTCTGCTTAATCCGGCAATGCCCGAATTCAGCACGATGTGGTTTTCCACTGTCGGACCTGATGGTCTTCCGATCTCGGTGTCAAATATCTCTACCAATTTCGGCAACGAATATGTCTGGCACTGCCACATACTGGGCCATGAGGAAAACGACATGATGCGTCCGATGGTAGTAAGTTCTACGGTTCAGCCGGCAAACCTTCCTGCTGCACCCACGAACCTGCTGGCCTCGATTACTTCTGCCACACAGGTAACTCTTGACTGGACTGACAATGCCACCAATGAAACAGGCTATTTGGTCCAGCGCGCTGTTGGGGCCGGAGCATTTGCCACTTTGGCGACAACTCCTGCGAACTCCAGCACCTATATTGACACTACAGCTCTTGCCGGTACGACATATAGCTATCAGGTCCTGGCATTCAACGTCCTAGGGAATTCTGCGCCTTCAAATACGGCGACAATCACATTTGCCAAACCGGCTGCACCTTCAGCTCTTGTAGCAGTACCGTCTGTCCTCAGCACGGCGGCGCCTACGATGACGCTGACCTGGGTTGACAACTCGAACAATGCGAGCGGATTCGTCCTGCAGCGTGCGACTAACAGCGGGTTTACCGCTGGATCCACGATATTCTCGACCTCAAATGTCACATATACTGACATCACGGTCGGCAGAGGTGTTACCTATTTCTACAGGGTTCTTGCATCCAACGGAATAGGAAGTTCGGCCTACAGCAACACTGCTACGGCAACGGCTGCCGGACAGCTTTCCAATGCTCCGGTAATTGGAGTTGCAACCGCAGGCAATACTCAGGCAACGGTAACTTTCACCGCGCCTGCGCCTAATGGCAGCACTGCAATCATGACCTATACCGCCACATCCAGCCCAGGCGGAAAAACTGCCACAAGTGCTACAAGTCCCATAACTGTTAAAGGCCTGACAAATGGTACTCCTTACACCTTCACGGTGACGGCTCTGAACGCCTCTGGAACCAGTGCGGCTTCAGCCGCGTCCAATTCAGTGACACCGGCCACTGCGCCGGGTGCTCCGACTGGTGTGTTTGCAGCAAGGGCTGGCAGTGGAATTATCAATGTGGCATACGTAGCGCCGGTCTCAAATGGCGGTAGCGCGATCACGTCATACACTGTGACTTCGACTCCTGGTGGCATTGCTGTTAGCGGTCTGGCAAATCCGCTTGTTGTTGCCGGACTCACAAACGGTACTTCTTACACCTTCAAGGTGACGGCGACGAACATCATGGGGACAGGTCCTGCATCGGCAGCTTCTGCTGCTCTGACTGCGGCCACTACACCCGGAACCCCGACTAATGTTGCAGCTACTGCAGGCGTCGGACAGGCGACTGTCACTTTCACTGCTGTTCCTACTGCATCCAATGGCGGCACTCCGATCACTTCGTATACTGCGACCGCTTATGTCAATGGTGTCGCCACCCTCATAACACAGACTGGTACAGCGAGTCCGTTAATTGTAACAGGACTGACAGCTGGTGCTCCTGGCTACAGCTTCAAGGTCACTGCGACCAATGCTGTTGGCACGGGTGCTGCATCAGCGGCTTCCGCTGTAGTGATACCTACTGCATTTGCTCCCGGAGCGCCGACGGCAGTAGTCGGCTCTAGAGTGCTCGGATTAGCATATGGTGCCGCCGGTCAAATATCTGTTGTATTCACTGCGCCAAGCATGAACGGAAGTGCACTCGTAAATAATGGATATACAGTCACCTCGACTCCTGGCGGCCTTACTGGAATAGGTAACGCAAGCCCGATAGTTGTCAGTGGACTTACGAACGGCACATCGTATACCTTCAAGGTTACGGCGAGGAATGGAATTGGACGCGGCTGAAGCCGCACTGGTTCCAGAGGCGTTCAGAGCCGTCACCGTGAAGGTGTAAGGAGTACCATTTGTCAGGCCTTTAACAGTTA
>JANYBI010000612.1 GCA_025360875.1 Lentisphaerota bacterium | reverse complement strand
ATAAAGCCTGTCAAAGTTGCTGGTCACATATTTCACATCTTCGCTAATGGCATCTTTTCTTTTCATCATAATGCTCCTTGTTTTTTAAGTTCCCTGACTATCTTCCTTGCATACTCAAGTTCTTTCTGCGGTATGGTCTGCGTTTTCTTGACGTATCCATGAATCCCGTAAATCCTGTCGTGCATGGCATAAACATTCTTAAACGGTCTTAAACGGGGTCTGGCACCTTAATGTCATAATTTACACTCACAACCAATGATAGAGATTGCAATATTAGTATCTTATTTCAATTATTTATGCGGATAAAAAGCAAAATAAACAATTTGAGCATGTCCCATGTTCCCCCTTTTGGTCATTAGCTTGTCCTGCACCTTTTCGACTGTGGACATTGTTATGCTTCCTTCAATACGCAGCCCCCTTCCTTCCCCCTTCGCTTCGCGTGTTGCTGAACATACATCCCACAACGTGATTTTCAACCATTTGGAAAAATCATTCCAGGGCATCATGTTCCTACTGGAAAGCCCCTATGCGCAACAGGCACCGCATGTCCATGGATCCAGGTGATTAATCAACTGCCCTTATCTCTTGTCATCATGCCTCGGATAAAACCCGGCATTCGGGCCATAAGTCAACAGTAAACAAAAGAGTAAATAGAGGTATTTTCTATATTTTTTAAATTGCATGGTTGTTTTATGCGTTCATTATTGTCTAATAAGCACCTTTATTATTTTAAAAGCCTAGATTCACGAATTGCGGGGGGACTTGAATGCGTATGCCTGTCGTATTGCTGTCGATATTTATCTTCACGTTTTCTTCAACCGCATTATTTTCGCAATCCATCTCCTATGGCAGGCCTTCAGGATTCATAAGGATAGAAGTCCAGCCGAACGAGGAAAAACTTGCTTCCACGCCGTTTGATTATTCTGCCCCCTCCCTCTCATCCCAGATATTCGGGCTCACCGGCGGCATTTCGGAAGATTCCGGCGACCAGATCAAGATGTGGGATGCCATCCACCAGGCTTACGTCAATGCATTCCTTGCCGAGGGGACAGGCGACAGTGAAAAGGATGGGCGCTGGCTCGATGCGGACCTGAAACCTTCCGGTATCATTCTCGTGCCGGGCCTTGGCTTTTTCATAAGGAACAACCATGGAACAGTACAGAGCGCCTATCTCGCCGGAAGACTTCCGCTTGAGCCGTCAAGGAAGACAACCCTTCATCCAAGCCTGAACCTCTTCTCCTACCCATTCGCGTCCGCTATTCCCATAAGCAACTCCGGAATTTCACTTTTCGGGAATACTGGCGAGAGTCCGGACAAGATATATCTGTCGATTTCCGGGCCGTCCTACCGGCTTGTTGAAGAGGATGGTATCAGGAAGTGGGTTGATCTCAAAGGGAATGCTTCGGAGTTCGAGATGAAGCTTGGCAACGCCGTCTGGTACGAGAACAGCGGTGTTGCAAATGTGATATGCCAGGATGAATCCCCGTATACAAACCTGTTCGGCAAGGATGATCTTCCACCGTCAATCGCCCATATGGCTCTAGGCCAGTCGAAGGACGAGATAATCCTCACGATCAACTGCACCCAGGCGCCGGGCGAGATTCTGGAAATATTCTACAAGGATCTGGCGGAGAGCGATGTCCTTTCAACCGGAAACGGATGGCTGATTGCAGGCCAGAACATAGTGCCTGGCGGTGCCGCGCAGATTCAATGGACTGATTCCGGGAACCTGAAACCGGCATTTCCATATTCCCTCCGTGAGAAGGCCAGCAGGATCTATGGAAGACTCTTCATGATATCGCGACAGGATATGGATTCCGACAAGGACGGCATTTCAAACGGCCGGGAAATATTCGTCTATGGAACAAATCCTGAAAAGAGCGACAGTGACGGCGACGGCATATCAGATTATGAGGAAATCGTAAACTTGAAAAGCAATCCCCTGGAAGCAAATTCCAAGGTCGAGGCCGCTGCCATCCAGCCGTCTGCAACAAAACAATTGATGCCGGCATCAAATCCTCTTTTCGCCCCGGGGCCTGTCTTCCCGGCTGAATGGCATCATCAGGACATAGGGATAACGTCTCCTTCACTGCCTGGAAGCGCCAGCTATGATCCTGACAGCAAATATCCGGCAGGCACCGTCAATCCGATGTTTTCCGTCAGCGCGTCCGGCTCCGACATATACGGCACTGCCGACCATTTCCACTATCTCTACCAGGACCTGTACGGCGACTGCGAGATCATAGCGCGGGTTGCCAGCCAGACCAATACGAACGCATGGGCGAAGGCCGGCCTGATGATACGTGAGTCATTGGATTCGAACTCCAGGAACGCCTTCGTATTCATGACACCGGGCAACGGCACGCCTTTCCAGAAGAGGATCACGGCCGGAGCAACGACCACGAGGACCGCCAGCACGAACATAGGGAGATATTTCAAGCTCGTCAAGAGCGGAAACGTCTACAGCGCCTACAAGTCGGCCGAAGGAACCAGCTGGACCGCGATAGTCTCCAACCAGACCATTGCCATGGGTTCGGTCAAGGTCGGATTTGCGGTCACGAGCTATGTCAATACGAGCCTGTCCGCAGGCACATTCGACAGCGTCTCGATCACAAGGTCGTTCACATCCAAGGAGGCTCCAGTGTTCACCCCGGCCTCCGGATTCATGAGGCACGGGCAGAAGCTTGAAATGAATCTGGACGCAGTTCCAGGTTCCGAGATATGGTATACGACGGACGGCAGCGAACCAGTCAAAACGAAAGAGAATTCGACCTCGAAGCGTTATGAAGGGCCTCTCGCAATCACCCACAATTGCACCGTAAAGGCCGCAAGGTTCATGACCGGATACGCGACAAGTCCCGTGACTGAATCGGCGTTCAACATGGCGGGGCTGATGGTCAAATATTATGACTTGGACTGTTCTATGCTCCCGACGCCGGTTACTGGCCAGCCATACAAGGTGACGATGATTCCAGACATCAATTTTCCGGAGAACAAGGGTGGCACGATACTGACCTCCGGGAGGACCGACCATGTGTATGCGGAGATAACAGGCCAGGTGAACTGTCCGAGCCAGAGCAGCTACACGTTCTATCTTATCAGCAGCGATGGCTCCGCCCTGTATCTCGATGGGACACGGTTTTTAAACAATGACGGCAAGCAGGGGATGAGTCAGGTCTATAACGGAAAGCCCCTGTCTCCTGGCAAGCACGATATAAAGGTGGTCTATTTCAACACCGCCGGTACAACTACCGGGCTTGGCGGGCTCCAGCTCAAATGGTCATATTCGGGACATTCCGCGGACTTCATGACCGCCGATGAGTTCATCAGCGACGACACCGACCAGGACGGTCTGCCTGACCAGTGGGAGCTGATACACGGGAACCTGGACAGTACCGGTGAGGAGGACGCGGATTCCGACGGCTGGACAAATGCCGAAGAACTGAACTTGTACATGACCGACCCCGATAATCCTGAAAGCGTTCCTGCCACCGCCTCAACTCCCGCCAATACCTCTACAGGCGGACTTGTGGCCACGTATTGCAAAAGGAACATTAGGGCGTGGACGCAGGTCCCGGATCTGCCGAACCTCCCCAAGTACGGCGCATCTGTCGTCGACGGCATAAACTTCGCCAGAGGGACGGCAGTCTTCGCGACCAGCGGGATGAAACTGGACGTCGGCGCGATGTTCAGCGGATACATCGAAGTTCCGACAAGCGGCATCTACAAGTTCTACCTCAACTGCGACGACGGCGCAAACCTCTATATAGATGGAAAGCAAGTGGTGTGCAACGACGGCCTCCACACGATCCGGGAGACGTACGGCATCGCAGGGATGGAAAAAGGGAAGCACCAGATCAGGGTGGACTACTACCAGACGACATCCTACAACGGACTCATCATGCAGTACGAGGGGCCGGGCATCGAAAAACAGCCCGTGCCGTCATCTGCCCTCTCATATTCGAACCAGTATCTTGCCGACATGGTCGCCGAGGATGATCCGGATTCTGACGGCGTCCACACGATCGCTGCGTCTGCGGGAACGAACGGCTCAATCTCGCCCAGCGGCACCGTCACGGTGAACTACTACGGGGACAACCGTTCGTTCACGTTCACGCCGTATGTGAACTACCACGTATCCGATATAATTATAGACGGTGTGTCCGTCGGTGCGGCACCATCGTACCAGTTTACGAATATCAGGAGGAATCATGATATCAAGGTTGTCTTCGCGATAGACACGCGCACCGTCACATTCGTCGAGGGAACCGGTGGAACGATAACAGGCGACAAGGTCCAGGCAATCCCCTTCGGCGGAAATTGCACTCAGGTGACAGCAGTTCCGAATGCAGGATACAGTTTTGTCAACTGGACGGGAACGGCGGGGTTTCCAACCACTGTGCGCAATCCGCTCACGGTCGCCAACGTGAATTCAGACATGGTGATTACTGCGAATTTCGCATCTGACACGCAAAAAATAACCGCGACTGCCGGACCTCATGGTTCTATTACCCCTCATGGCGACGTCTATGTGCGCATTGGCAACTCCCAGATATTCACGTTCTCTGCGGACGCACACTACCATATGGCGGACGTGCTCGTTGACGGGGTGTCCGTTGGCGCAGTCCCATCATATGAGTTCACTGATGTCGGGGCTGATCACTCGATTCATGCGGACTTCGCAATTGACACGTTCACGATCACGGCATCTGCAGACGCCAACGGAACCATCTCCCCTGCCGGTCCCGTGCAGGCGGCATATGGTTCTTCACAGGATTTCACCATCACACCTTCCGCGAATTTCCAAATATCGGATGTGCTTGTCGACAATGTATCAGTCGGGGCTGTTTCACACTACCAGTTCACGGATATTGAAACAACTCACACGCTCTCCGCGGTTTTCGTTCCGGTCGGGACACTTCCTTCGGCATGGCATACAGCGAATGTCGCTTCATCCGGAGGATCGGCATCCTACAATTCCTCTGTAAATCCGCCGGTCTTCACGGTCACCGCGCCGGCAGTCACCGACGCATATGCCTCTTCCGACAAATTCTATTACCTCTACCAAGATCTATATGGCGACTGTGAAGTCGTAGTCAAGATCGCCAGCCAGCAGAATACGAACGCCTGGGCCAAGGCCGGACTGATGATCCGCGAAAGCCTGGATGCCAATTCAAGGAACGCATTTGTTTGCCTGACACCGTCAAACGGCACTCCTTTCCAGAAGAGGACGGAAACCGGGGGCACAACGACAAGAACGGCCAGCGCCGGAGCCGCGTCATGGCTGAAACTGGTGAAGAACGGCGACAGCTATTCGGCATACAAGTCATCTGACGGTTCCAACTGGAAGGCGATCACAAGCAACCAGACCATTGAAATGGGAAACGCTGTGAAGGTTGGGTTCGCAGTAGCTAGCGCCTCAGGGACCTCAGGAGGCACTGCGGACTTCACAAGTTTCTCGATAACCCGCACTCTCACGGCAACCCCTGCCATACCATCGGATCCTCCCGGTGAATATCTGCAGAGCGACAAGGATATCGAAATGGACCTCGGATCCGTTCCAGGTTCGGAGATATGGTACACCGTCGGCAGTTCCCTAGCCGACTATGAGAATATTCCTGTAAAGAACGACAAGACGGGATTTTCCAAAAAGTATGCGGCCTCTTTCAAGGTATCGGCATCCTGTGTCGTGAAGGCCAGGCGTTTCATGGCCGGTTATGCGCCGAGCCCCGTTTCAGTGAAGGTCTTCAACAAGGCCGGGCTCATGGTGAAATACTACAGCGAGAGGAAGAACTCCCCAGAGGTGGTCATCCCGTGGAACGCACTTCCGTCGTCCGAGGATTTCGATTCCTACATGAGCCCATACAAAGTGAGCATGATTCCTAATCTGGACTATCCAAACACCATCAACAATATCATGACCTCTGGCAGGACCGACAATGTTGGTGCGGTGGTCACCGGATATCTTAACTTCCCAGTCAAGGGCGAGTATACCTTCTATATATCGAGCGGTGAAGGCGCGCGGATGTATCTTGACGACATTCCCGATCCTATCATAAATTTTCCAAATCTGATGGAATATACTGCCGCCGGAATCCCTTCGCTGGCGCAGAAGGACATGGCTGCAGGATTCCATAGGATAAGGATCGAATACTTCGAGGGCTCTGGAAACGGTGGCATCCAGCTCAGGTGGAAACATCCGCTGCAGACAACTGCGGCAGTGATACCGCCTGAATCCTTCTTCAGCCCTGATGAAAACCTTGACGGAATTCCCGAGCAGTGGGCGGAATACAAGGCGGCCTACCTGGCGTCGCATCCTGATTTCATTCCCTCCTCTTCCGACGACAGCGACGGAGACGGCACCGGCGATAAGGATGAACTGAATATTTTCGGAACTGATCCTCTCGACGCTTCAGACAAACCCATGACATCCCCGAATCCTTCCGATTCCGCTCCAAGGATCGCGGTGTCATACTGCGCGAGGAACAACAGGATCTGGACGCATCTTCCGGAGCTTGGCAGCCTCCCGTCATTCGTAAAACCGGATGCTGCGGATCCCGATCCAAGCCTTGGGCTGATACGGAAAATAAATTTCCCAAGTGGCAGTACGGCCTTCGCCTCAAGCGGACTGAAGACTGATGTCGCCGCCCGTTTCAAGGGTTTTATCAACATGCCTGCGGATGGTGTCTATAAATTTTATCTCAGCTGCGACGACGGTGCCAACCTGTACATCGACGGCATGAAGATCATAGACAACGCCGGCCCCCATACCATGGCCGAGGAATACGGCTCAGCCAGTCTTTCGGAAGGGATGCACGAGCTGATGATAGACTATTACCAGACGACCGGCAGCAATGGCCTCATCCTCCAGTATGAGGGCATAGGAATCAAGAAACAAACCGTGCCCGAGGAGATGCTCTTCCATTCGGAAGCATATGTGAACAATCCTGTGAGCGGGCTTATTGCCATGAACGACGCCGACAGCGACGGGCTCACGGATGCAAAGGAAAACGACCCGCTGTTTGATCCCGACGACATATTCCATCCGGATGATTGGGACAGCATGAACAAGACGAATTCCGTGATGGACGGAGACAGGGTCGAACCCGGCCAGTCCACAGGTCCTCTCACATCGGAGTGGAAGGATCGCGACATCGGCGTGACCGGCAAGGACGGCTCCGCCAACCTCGATTCGTCGGTTTTCACCGTCAGGGGCGCCGGCTCAATTCTTCCTTCCAGCAAGAACGATGATGCGTTCAACTTCTGCTACCAGGAACTCTACGGCGACTGCGAAGTTTCGGCACGGGTGATCTTCCAGGGAAATACTAATGGATTAGCGAAAGCCGGCATAATGATCAGGAAGAGTACGGATACGAAAAGCCAGTATGCGTTCGTCTATCTTGCACCGGACAATGGGATAAATTATCTCCAGCGTGCGAATGACGCAGGGACATCAGGTGCGAATCTCGCAGGCGGCAACGCATCCACTCCATGCTGGCTCAAGCTTGTCAAGAAAGATAAGACATACACTCCATACATGTCCTTGGACGGCTCAAACTGGACCCGTATCGGAAAGACTGACCAGACAGTTGATATGGGCGACACCGTACTCGTGGGGTTCGCGGTCACAAGTATGACTACACTGTTGCGGTGTCCGGCCAAATTCGACAATTTCAGCATAAGCAGGACACTCACGGCAGTCCCATCATTTTCCAGCAGCGAAAAGGGATATTACCAGGGGACGAGAACGTTCTCAATGGAAAATCCAGTCCCGGCCGTTCCCGAAACGGCTATCAAATTTACCGTTGACGGGCCTGATCCTGACCAAAATTCACAGGAGTATACTGGAACGCCGGTTCCGGTTTCCGGAAACAGGCTGGCCAGGGGCAGGCTCTTCAAGGACGGATACAATCCTGGGCCGGTGGTCTACGGATGCTTCACCGGAAATCCCCCGCTGCTCGCAAGATACTACAAACCGGGAATCAACGAGACATGGAAGAGCCTGCCTGATTCCTCATCTAGGACGCCATACAAGACCACCATGCTGCCCGATTTGGACTTTCCGGATAGCGGCGGGAAAATCCTGACTTCCGGCTGGGAGGACAATGTCGGGCTTGTCGTCACTGGCATGATCATATGCCCGGTTGCAGGGAGCTACACCTTCTACGTGACAAGCGGAGAAGGTTTTGCGCTCTATCTGGACAGCGAGAGGATTTTCCAGGTCCTCGGCCCGAGAAATGCGAAGGAGAGCAATGTTCCGCCACAGGTCCTTTCAGCCGGCCCACATGAGTTCAGACTGGAATATTACGAGAACACGGGCACCGGCGCAATACAGTTAAGATGGACGCGTCCCGGAAAGACGGACAAGGAACTGATGACGGCCTCAGACTTCTTCAGCCTCGACACCGACCATGACATGCTGGCGGACGAATGGGAGAAGGCCGCATTCCCGTCTACCTGGGACACAAGGGTGCACAACGGTTCCGAGGACACTGACATGGACGGCATATCCGATGCGGACGAACTCAACCTCTATCTCACGGATCCGCTGCTTCCCCTCGACCGCCCGTATTCCGCCGATCCTGCAGCCAAGCCCGACGATCTTGCCGGCGGTATCGTAGTGAGCTATACTGGGGAGAACGCACCCCTCCAGGACTTCCCTGATCTTCCGCACTATGGTACGGCTGTGCTGCCGCAAAAGCCGGATGATACGTTGTTCAGCTATTCATATTCCCAGTCCACGACCACATCAGGATATTTCCTTACGAGCGGGAAGTACAACAAAGTCGGCGCATATTTCAAGGGATATCTGAACATCCCTGCCGACGGCGCGTACAGGTTCCAGATCGAATGCGATGATTTTGCCGCCATGGAGGTTGACGGCAGGCAGATCATCGACTGCAGTACCGCCGTCCATGCCAACGCGGACAGGCTCAACAACGGATTCATTCCGCTCAAGGCCGGACTCCATCCGTTCAGCATATCCTACTATGAGAACACCGGCGCGGCAAAGTTGTTCCTGAGATACGAAGGCCCGGGCTTTGCCGGCCTGAAGCCCGTGCCAGCATCCATGTTCAAATATTCCAGGAAATACCTTGCCGCGCGGGCCGCCACGGACGACGACGACGTTGACGGGCTGGACAACAAACTGGAGGACAAACTTGGGACAAAAAAGGATGTGGCGGACTCCGACGAGGACGGCTTAAACGATGGAGATGAATATAACAGGAGGCTCGATCCCTTGAAGAAGACCGTATTCATATATGTCGACGGGATAAATGGGCTCGATAAGAATACCGGGCTCTCCGCGGTAAAGGCCA
>JANYBI010000582.1 GCA_025360875.1 Lentisphaerota bacterium | reverse complement strand
CCCTACCGGCCAGAATAGAAGCGTCCCCGGGGCAAGGTCCTGACGTGTGTGCCCGACGTGTGGAAACTCGGCAAGCCGTTGCAGACCGGCCACAATGCGGTCCCGAACGATGTTGGCTGCCCTTATATCGTCCTCAGCAATGTAAAGCCAAATCTCGTCGATGTCGGCCTCGGCTCTGGGCGATAACCGGAACCCGGCGCTCACGCGCGCTTCTGGCGCTGTCGATCCATGATTCGGGCTTCGCTGAAGTGCTCGCGGAGTGACTCCGAGTCGACCAGAATCCCCTCTCCGCGATCCAACTGGTCAAGGCCGACCTGTACAGCGGCGCGTATGGCCGGATAGTCGCGGCCGGTGGTTACGCCGGACTCCAATTCCTCGATCAGCGATTCGGCTTCAGGGCGCAACGCCGTGCCATCATCGGCCGTGGTCGAGGATTGGCGCTGCCATACGCGCAGCGCCTCCTCCAACACGTCGTCAACCGAGTCGTAGGCCCCGGAAGCCACTTGCCGTCGGATATAGTCGGTCCATTCCGCACTCAGGTTCACAGTCATAAGAATGCACTCCCGCGATTATTATACATCTGTACACGCTTTGCCGCCACGCACCCCAGAACCGCCGAGCAAAACTGCTCACGCTCAGCGGCAATGCGCTTTCGTCCGGCCCGAGGGTTCGAATGCGCCGGCTCCAGCAGCTTTGGATCAGCGTCGCCGGTGATCCAGGGCGGGCAGCCGGATAGCTTCGCCAGTCCGCCACGAGCGCTGCGCTTGCCATTTCCGCAGTCCGGGAGCAGCGTGCTCAGCGCCCTGGTTTGGGCTCGCACGGGGAACGATCCAGTGTGAGCCTCCAGACTCAATTCCGACAGTCCTTGTTCCGATAGGGTTATATGTAGGCCGTTCGTACCACACCACCTGTGTTTCGGGCACCAGATGGCGTGAGAATGCCGCGCATCGCGCCAGCGGCTTCATCCTACCATTAAACAGACAGACGCCGACTTCAGTCGGTGGTGAGCGGCGCTGCATTCAGAACACCGTTGCCGACTGCCAGGCGTAGACACAACACCTCATAGATGGCGGCGCACGGGTCTCGAAAGCCCATCGAATCAATAACATGGAAACCTTCAAAGAGCTGATAATTGAATCTCTGCTAACTCAAGACGGGCCTGGTGGCACGGTCGAGGACACGCTGGCCTGGATCAAGAAGCGAAATCAGGAGGTCGTTGTCAGGATCAACAAGGTGCCTTTCAAGGCGCTCTCAAACTGGTCTTTCGACCCTTTGTCAGGCAATCTCTGCCACGACTCAGGGAAGTTCTTCTCTATCGAAGGTGTTCGTGTGATCGTTGATGATGGGCAGCGCCGCGAATGGACTCAGCCGATCATCAATCAGCCGGAAATCGGGATTCTGGGCATCATTACGAAGGAAATCGACGGTGTGCTGTGCTTTCTGATGCAGGCGAAAATCGAGCCCGGAAATGTAAACCATGTCCAGCTCTCGCCAACTCTGCAGGCTACGCGCAGCAATTACAGCCAGATTCATAAGGGTAAGAAGCCACAATATCTCGAGTATTTCCAGAACGCCAAACGGTCGCAAATCATTCTGGACCAGTTATAGTCCGAGCAAGGCGCACGGTTCCTCAGAAAGAGAACCCGGAACATCATCCTGAAGGTTGACGAGGATGTCCCGGTGGCCGATGATTTCTGTTGGCTGACTCTGGGGCAGATCAAGACCCTGATGAATCGTGACAATATTGTGAACATGGACACGCGGACAGTGATATCCGGGCTGCCCTTCCGTGATTACATCGGAAGCTTGTCGGTTTATGATTTGCATTGTTTCCTGGACAATCATCGCGTTGGACCATTTGGTCGCGAGTTGTTCGTATCGGAGATGTCCCTCTCAGGCTGTCAGACCATTGACGGGGTCTTGTTCTGGTTGTCCGAGCGGAAATCCAGGCATGAACTGCTCATCGATCGGATTCCGCTGAGGGATGTCAGGGATTGGCGTGTCGGCGAGTCTGAGATTGCGCGGCCGGATCGCCGTTTCTTCCGCGTGCTCGGGGTCGAGGTGGTGATCGAATCCAGAGAGGTGAAAGCGTGGTGCCAGCCGTTGGTTGAGCCGATGCAGGAAGGCTTGTGCGCGTTTATCATCAAGAACATCAACGGCGTTTATCATTTTCTGGTGCAGGCCAAGATCGAGTGCGGCAATTTCGATGTGGTAGAAATGGCGCCGACGGTGCAGTGCCTGACTGGAAACTACAAGGATGGATATCTCTATACGCCGCCGTTCCTGGATTACGTGCTGGGCAATGCCTGCAAGAGAGTGTTGTTTGACACCAAACAATCGGAAGAGGGCGGACGGTTCTACCACGAGCAGAATCGCAATCTGGTGATTGAGGCGGAGGATGCGTTTCCCATACAGGTCCCGGAGAATTACATGTGGCTGACATTGGGTCAGATCAAGGAATTCCTGCGGTACAACAATTACCTCAATATTCAGGCGCGCAGTCTGATTGCAGCGTTGGATTTCCGGTAATATGCAGAAGGTTCGATTTGGCGTACTAGGTTGCGCGAGTATCGCAGTGAGATCGATGATCCCTTCGCTCTTCCGGCACCCGGATGTTGAGCTGGTGGGGATTGCGAGCCGGTCGCCTGCAAAGTCCGAGCCGATGGCGCGCGAATATGCCTGCACGCCGATGAAGTACGACGACCTGGTTGGTCATCCCGACATCGATGCGGTATACATTCCGCTGCCCAATGCACTG
>JANYBI010000571.1 GCA_025360875.1 Lentisphaerota bacterium | reverse complement strand
TAGTGCCACTTCTCGACGTGCCGGTATCCCTGCGGATGGAAAAACCGCCACGCCGCGTTTATGTCGCGCCATCGGGACAGGCTCTCAACTTCACCTATGTCAACGGGCGAATGGAAACTGTCGTGCCTCGCATCGAAGGACATCAGATGCTTGTTGTGGAGTAAAACGTAAATATTCACTGAACTATGTTCGTTCAGCGAATATTTACGATAGGATGGATGTCAGGAGATTCTTTATCCAAGCTAGAAATCCTCGGATATCTCCCTGACTATTTTTACCCATCGCGCGAGCCTTGACGGATCTCCCTGCACGGTCTCGACATCCTTCAGGTGGATATGCACATGGCAGCCGCGTGACTTCTCCAGCCCTTCGCGGATGATTTTCCGTATCCTGGATTCGTCCCAGGCGGAGCAGACCATATCTGTAGGATTCGGGCGCCAAGACATGACATATTTATCTCCGATCTGTTCTGCGCATTTCGCGACATCGGCCCACGGCGTGACCGCAATGACCCTGAGGTTGGGAAGTCTTCTCAGCATGTCGATCTTATGCGTCAGATCCTCGCAGCATCCATAGGCCACCATCCCGAACTTCTCATAGATCGGAATCTGATACTTGAAAAGGAATTCATCGTGCATTTCCGGAGATATGAGCGCAAATTCCTGCGCGGCGCAGAATCCCCAGAGTTCCTTGCGTTTCCTTGGCCCTGAATTAGCTTTTGGCCTTTCGAATCCTTCGCAGTAGAACATTTCCTGATTGCACTGCGTGGTCAAAGAATAATCGCCGGCTTTCTCGGCAGCATTATTGTTCGCAAGTATGCCATCACGCATGAATTCGAGGAGCTTCCTGAGTTCATCAGGAGACTCGTACATGTCTATCATGAGCTGTTCGAGGCCGCGCAGTTTTGCGAGCTTGGTGGAAATGTCCGAAAGGAATCCCTGGCAAACCGGTCCGCGCGTCGCATCTACGGTTACAATGTCGCCGATGGCGTCCCTTAGTTTGTCCAGGTTGTGTTTCGTAGCCTCTTCGTCAATCTTGTGAGGCGGCCAGGAGAGCTTTGACATGTCACCCCAGTCCTTCAATACCGCCTGATACTGCCAGGCTCCGCCTTCGATGTCAGAACGTTTCTCCTCCTCGCTGACTCCCCAGCAACCCGACCATCCGCGTTCCAAGACCGCGCCGACGCCGATCCATGGCTCCTCGATACAGTCGTCGCCGATCGAATCGCGGAAGAGCGCCATCCTGAACCAGCGCTCGTAGTCACGATAGAACTGATCCTCGCATTTCATCTGCTGGTCGCCGAAGACTTCCCGGCACCAGACGTTCCACATGCCGAAGGAGGCTAGGATCGGGGGACGGACCTTTTTCAGGCTATTGTGCTTTGTCCAGAGCTTCCGTCTTTTCTCCTGCTCAGGCTTGGCCGCTATTTCGGCGTATTTTTTTGCGAGCTCACGTAGAATTGCAATGTCATTTTTCATTGAAAAATCCTTATATTAATTTGGAAGGAGCGCTAAAAAGCCGCCCTACTTTTTATTCCTATGATGATAGTACAGGCACAGGAACCAGCATACCGCGACAATCATGCCTATCAGCTGTATCCCTTTGAGTACGCTTAGCCAGCTTATCAGGAAAAAAGATGTGAACAGGGTGCCTGCAATGCTTCCTGCAGTCGAAATCGAATAGACATTTCCAGCGGCGGAGCCGACTTTCCCGCTTTGAGTCGCCAGCATCTTGACTATTACCGGCATCACTGCCCCTATGAAAACACATGGCATCAGGAAAAGGATCACGGAGACAAGAAGGGCTCCGATCCTTGATTCCAGCTTGAGCGCTTCGAAAAGATTGCAGACTTTCGGACCGTAGAAAGGGAAAAGCACTATCATGGCCGACGGAATCATGATCAGGCGGGCAAGGGTGATTATGTCAGACTTTCTGTCGGCAAGCCTGCCGCCTGCCGCATAGCCGATGCTTAGTCCGGCAAGGAAAACCGATATTATCGACCCCCATACATACACGGAATTCCCGTAGAGGGGAAAGAGCATCCTTGCTCCGAGTATTTCATAGCCCATGAGGGCGAAACCCGTCAGGAACGCGATGGAATATAAGAGAATTTTTGACATAAAGACAATATTATAGACAGGATTACAGGATTAACAAGATTATATGGAAATGATGGAGAAGATGTATTGCATTTTATTATGACTTTTATCCTGAAAATCCTGTTATCCTGTCAAGCTACTTCATTGTTTCAACAGGGGCGAAATCGTCCTTCAGCATATCGGCGCCATCAGACATTTTCCTGATGTCCTCGTCCGTCAACCTGCTATCGATCATTTCACCGAGTTTCAAGTTGAGATTCCGTTCAGTTTCGATAGTCAGGGCATTCTTCTTAAGTTCCTGGCTGTCGAGCTTTCTGCCTATGGACGAGAAAAGGATATAGTTTGCCTTGTTTGGTGTTATGAATACCGCAAGGTCCGGAAATATGGACCTGACAGTTTTCATTTCGCTTGCGATGAACGCAGGATTTCCCAGATTTGCTACATTCGCAGTCATAATCCCGTCCGGACTCAGGGAAGCGCGGATTTTCGAGTAGAACTCCTCCGTAGTCAACTGGAAAGGAATGCATTCCGAAGTATAGGCATCGATGAA
>JANYBI010000540.1 GCA_025360875.1 Lentisphaerota bacterium | reverse complement strand
GGTCTTATCATGACAGGATAGTCATCCGGAGTGTATTCCCTGTCGGCATCCTGGATTATCACGATCGGGAATTTCGCCTCGTCAAATCCCCTGCGGATGGCCGCCCCCTTGCCCTTGTTCCTCTCCTGGCAGAAGAGCTTGACCCTGCCATCGCATTTCTCAGCGTATTTCTGGATTATGTCACGTGAGTTGTCCTTTGATGCATCATCAACAGCAATTATCTCCGCGGTCTCGGGCCTCTTGAGCACCTCGTCAAGGATTTCGCAGATGGTCTTCGCCTCGTTGTAGACTGGAATGACAACACTCAATACTTTTTCGTTGTTCACGATCAGCTCCGCATTGTTCCCTTAATAAAACAGCATGGAAATACTTTATATTAAAATTACCGAATATTCCATATCTGTTTGCAATATAAGTATAACTCCACAATATTAAGACAGTTATAATTTTAACAGGCAAAGCCATGTCGAAACGCAGATCTGCAGAAAAGCACAATGTTTTACTAGTTCACAACATGGACGCCTCCTGGACTTCCGCTGAAAAGAAGAACGCCATCCGTGAGATCAAGGGCATTGAATCCGCAATACGCAGCCGCAAGTTCAAGGTTAAAAACATTGTCCTCAAAAACACTGAGCTCTATCCCCTCATATGCGGATACGATCCCGAAACCCATGTCATTTTCAACAGCTGCGAATCCCTCCCGGGAATAGACCACAGCGAGTCGGACGTGGCACACATTCTGGAATCGCTGAAATTTTCCTTCACCGGCTCATCGGCTTCCACTCTCAATCTCTGCTGGGACAAGAAAAGAACAAAGCTGCTGCTGGAAAAACACGGCGTCCCGACCCCAAAATGGCGTATCTATGAATCTCCGCAGCTTCTGTTTGACGACTGGAATTTCTATCCTGCAATCGCTAAGCCCGCCATGGAACACTGCAGCTACGGCATCACTCCGGAGGCCGTCATACTTACAAAAAAAGAGCTCAGGAAGAGGATCTCTTATGTCCTCCATACATACTCCCAGCCTGCACTTGTCGAAGACTTCATTGACGGCAGGGAATTCCATGTAACACTATGGGGCAACCACAACCAGGTGAAAATGCTCCCGCCCGCTGAAATGGATTTTTCCGCATTCGAGAACATACACGACAGGCTATGCACCTATGACTCCAAGTTCGAACCGGACTCTATCCATTACAAGAGGATAAAGGTCAAGGTTCCAGCCGAGCTTTCCAAAAAGGAATATGAGAACCTGAGGAAAACCGCCACCAGGGCGTTCAACGTCATAGGCTGCCGCGATTATGCCAGGATCGACATCCGGCTCCGCAACGGGATTTTCTATGTGCTTGATGTGAATGCAAACCCCGACATAAGCAAGGAAACCAGCATGGCCGAAGCTGCAAAGCTGTCCGGCTATTCCTACAACCGGATGATCGAAAACATATTGAAGCTCGCCATCAAAAGGCATACCGCCAAGAAATCCCCAAAGCCCAGCAGGAAAAAACCATCATCATTGGAAGGCTATTTCCCAAATTTCCTGTAGTCTCAGCCCATCTGTTTTCCGCTTTTCAGCCATGCGACAGTTTTCCTTAATGCTTCATCCGAGCTGATCTTTGGAATGTAACCAAGATCATTCCTTGCCGCAGAGATGTTGAAATAATGAGAGAAGGCAAGCTGTCCGGCGACAAGCCGTGTCATATAAGGTTCTCCCGAAAATGGGATAACCTTATATAAAAGCTCAATTAAAATACCTGCCGCATAAGCAGAGGTAAAAGATATTTTTCCAGCTACCGGAGGAATTTCAAGCTCCTTCAGGAGATTATTGATCCAGTCCCAGAGAATGACAGGTTTTCCATCGCTTATGAAGTAAGCCTTCCCATTCGCCTTCTGCGAAGTTCGCAAAGCTTCAGCGGCTTCGATATGCGCAAACGACGCATTGTCAATGTAGGTCATGTCGACAAGATTCTTCCCCTCTCCTACTTGGACAAGTTTTCCCTTCCTGGCCCTTTCGATGACTCTCGGCAGAAGATGCGGATCACCAGGACCCCAGATCAGATGCGGACGTATCGCCACGGTTGCGAAGTTCGCAGAATTCGCCTTCAGGACTGCCCGTTCGGCTGTGGCTTTCGTCTCAGGATAATATGCGAGATATTTTTCAGGGTATGGCACCGACTCGTCCGCATTTTCAGTATTGCCGGAATACGCGACACTCGGTGAACTTGTGTAGACAAGCGCGCTGACATTTTTCTTAATGCACGAATCAATTACGTTCTGCGTGCCAACGACATTGATTCCGTAGAAATCCTCGCGCCTTCCCCAGACTCCGGCAAGCGCGGCGGTATGGATCACAAGGCTGCGAGATTCGCAGGCTTTCGAGACAAATGAACTGTCACGGATGTCCCCGCACAGGACTTCCACACCCATTTTCACGAGCTCAGGCTGCGGGTTCCTCCCAATCGAACGTATGGAGGCGCATCCCATGCCAGCAAGATCTTCAATGATCTTCCTGCCCAGGAACCCGCCACCGCCGGTCACCAGAACTGATTCATTCT
>JANYBI010000523.1 GCA_025360875.1 Lentisphaerota bacterium | reverse complement strand
AGTTTTATAAATTTCCTTAGCCTCAAAATTATAGAAAAAACGCTTCAAACTGTCGAAAACAAGTCAAATGCTATGATGCATTTCTCGATGAGCTGAGGGTCTCGGGACTTCAACTTCTTCCTTTGGCCTTCAATCCATTCGAGCGTAAAGCATTTATCAGCCAACACAGGCTATTTATTCCATTATAATCTTATAATCATGATATTACAACTATTAGTTCCCCCGACAACACTTAATACATTATTGCAGATTTTACGGCTATTTCTGCAATAATGTACTATCTTCGCCAAGCATGTCCCTCAGCAAAACCTTCCTCTGTGCGGCATAGTAGATCAGGCTTCCCCAAGATATTCTGGAACTTGATGCCAGTTTGACCGCCATATCCTGATAATCGGACTGCCCCATAATATTAAGTATCTTATTTTCCATGAAAAGATCGACCAGCACCCCTTCGGGAGGGCTGTAGTGAACATCGTGCGGCGCTCTAGTTACCAATGGGCGTATAGCAACAGTCTTTCCATTCGGCAACACTTCATCAGCACGGTTGATGCCTGGATTAACATGAACAGTGTAGCCGGCTTCTCTCAAAACGTCGGAAACCGCAGACATGCCTTCCTTCTCCACATTGACGAAAGTCAGGAATTTCGACAAGATGTGATGCATCCATGGGTTGATCTGCTGGGTAGACCAGCAGGCAAACTCCAGAAGGGGAAATTCCTTCTCAAGGATTTTGACAATTTTAGCCACTGGCTTACGGTCAAGTTCGCATCTGGTCTCGATCCGGGAATACCATCCCTTTCCCGCATCATGCACTACTCCCTCAGCCATTGTATCACTCATATAGCGCCTCAGAGTGCCATCCTTAGCCTCAATACCCTTCTCCTTTAGCATTTTCCGGACAGCCTTGATGTTGAAATAGGGGGCATTCTTCTTCAGATCGGGAAGCAATACCGAACGGAGATATGGCTTGATGCCACAACACGAGGCCGCATTACCGGTTAAAGAGCGAGCGAAAAGAGATATTTTGTCTGCCTTCGATATGTTTTTTGATTCTTTCCCTTTCATGCATTCTCCGCTAGTAGAATTTTGACATCAAGTTCCGAGCGAAACCAGTCATTTGTGTGGAATTTTGTATTCACAGCACTCAAACCTTAATTGAAACTTGACGATTGATTTTCCTAGTCATCACAGCTACGTGACTATGGTGGTAGAAGATAGTCTTATTAGGCTGGTACTTCAAGGTGATATTTTCACGTTGACTAATAAAATGAAGGCTGGTACTTATACCTCTCGTTTTCTGGGGATCTATGTTCCTGGAATTGATAAAAGATGAAGTACGTTTCAAAACGAGTCTTATCGCCTAGTCACAACTCTATCCATGGCAGAATCCGCGAAATTCGCAATTTAGGCATTTGTCGCTGGCTTCAGGCTTGGACGGTTCAAGCGAATTATTTTCAAACTCCAGCATTTCCATTGTGCTGTCATTTATAATGTTTCTCAGTTCCGATGTATTCCCGTAGGCATAGACTGACAGGCATCCGGGCTGGGAATCCCCTATGAAAATGCTTCTCGAGTTAATTTTCTCTTCCGGAATCCTGAACTTCTCGCCTGCATAGATGACATTAATGCCAGCGACATGCGGCCAGGAACTGTCCGATATCCCATGTCCACAGAAGAAGTTGAACAGATTAAGTCCCTTATCATCTGTAAAAATAAAATCGGGGGCGAGCCATATCTTCAAGTCATCCATGAAAAATGAGACCGGATTCCTGTCATCCTTGAAGCCTGAATAAGGGATTCGGGCAATCTCCTCAAGGAGGCCGTTTCCAGCCAAGCGTGCGATATTATCAAACGTCATCTCAACAGCGAGGTTGAAAACGGTCTCAGGATTTTCAGAGCCGTAGAATATTTCAACCAAGCCCTGTCTTTTCTGATTGTCCGGCGAATCTCCAGCTGTGATATCATGCCAGTCGTTTTTCAGCCTCCAAAGGGTGGATTTCCTCAGGTTCGCAACGTTGAATGCCGGGTTGCCGGAGTTCGCTTCGACGTAGACCTTCCTGATTGTCTCACGGAAGACCTGGCTTGTCCATGAATTTACAGTGCGCAGGTTCTTAAGAGAATATATAAGGCGGGTCCGTTTGTCGGAAAACTTGTTCCATCCGTCCCATGAAGCGGAATATCTGAGGTGGTAGGCTGTCCGGCAAAAATTAAAACAGCGATGCCTTGAACAGGACCAGGAAAATTCACGTTTCAAGTCCATTGCTCTCAGAATCCCGAAGGCAGCAGATAGAGACGTCCCGGCTCAAGCATGTTTGTCCAGCTTTTCATTCCGGGAAGATCGATCTTGATCTTGTTTTCCGGCCCCTTGGAACCTATGAAGAAGTCGGACAGTGAAAACACCTTCTTATAAACGATCACCTTGTAGTTACCTTTCAAGTCAGCCATCTCATTGGCCTTGTCAATGGCGTCCTCGAAGAAACCTACTTCGTCGACAAGACCAAGTTCCTTGGCCTTTTTGCCTGAAAAGATCCTGCCATCACCTATCTCAGTGGTCTTTATCATTTCGACAGTGATATTCTTTGACTTGCGGCCTTCGGCGACGATATTCGCGAACTCGTCGTAGACTTCCGTGATTATGTTCTGGGCAAGTTCCTTTTCAGCCTCGGTGCGGGGTCTCGAGCCGTTCAACATGTCCTTCATCTCGCCTGACTTGTATACCTCGGTCTGGAGTCCGAGCTTGTTGAAAAGCTTCCCGTAGTTAGTCGTCTCAATGATTACACCGATGCTACCGGTGGTTGTAAGCCTGTGCGCAATGATGTAGTCGCAGCCCACCGCTATGTAATAACCTCCGCTGGCGGCGACAGACTCCATGCACGCCACCACCTTGATCCCGTCTTCCCTGAGCTGCTGGACCTTGTGATGTATCATGTCCGCGGCAGTGACTTCTCCTCCGGGAGTGTCAAGCCTGATGATTACAGCCCTTACTTTCTCATCCCTCCTCGCCTGCTCAAGTTCCTCGCATATCTTTGCGGAATTCGCAACCTGGTAGAAGCTGCCATCGGCGTTCATTATCACACCCCTGACATCTACGACGGCAATCTTGTTCGGGGAGAAATAATTGCCCTCAAGATTTTCTTCGACAAATTTATTTTTGCCATTTTCAAACGCAGGCATTTCCGGCATACCTCCCATGAATGAACCCGCGATATAGAATCCTACCGCAAATATGGCCGCAAAGCCACCGGCGATTAGGACGCAGACGAACAGGATGACACTAAGGACAATGCAACCTTTTCCCTTCTTGACGGCCGGAGGCTGGGTTGCAGCTTGCGGCTGCTGAGGTATAGGCTGGGCATTTTCAGCTTGCTGTTGCTCTGTATTTGGATTCTCAGTCATGATGGATCTCCATGGTTGATTAATTAAAAGATTAATATAGTTCTCTGACGGTCAATCACAAATGAACACCCAATATCCAACAAGGAATTTCCAATATCCAACGGAATCAATCTCCTCACGTATTTAGCACATGCATAGAGGCAATTTCTTAATTGCCTCTTTTGAGCTGATTTCAAAGTTGGAGTGCGCTGCTTTAGCGTGTGTAACCTGTTGAATGCAAAGACACACTAAAGTTGTGAACTCCAACGGGC
>JANYBI010000503.1 GCA_025360875.1 Lentisphaerota bacterium | reverse complement strand
TATGATCCCAGGGCCGCAGACGCCTACGTCATCACCGAGACAGGTGAAAAAGTCAAGATGGAGAAGATCCACGAACAGGGCCTTTACGCAATCCAGTTCCCGTCAATGCAGAAGCATTTCAAATACGATATCGAAAAGGTTTTCGACAACGGGACAACCTTCACTTCTCCCGACCCATACTGTTTCCTGCCTGGAATCGGCGAGATGGACCAGTACCTCTTCAACCAGGGGGAACATCACAGGGTCTACGAATTCATGGGTGCGCACCTGCGTGATTACGGCGGCGTAAAAGGAGTACTGTTCACTGTCTGGGCACCAAGCGCCGACAGGGTTTCAGTCGTCGGCAATTTCAACCAGTGGGACGGCAGAAGGCATCCAATGCGCGTGATAGGCTCGTCCGGAATATGGGAGCTTTTCATACCGTCCATGCAGGAAGGCGATATCTACAAGTTCGAGATACGCGCAAAGAACGGCGACATCTTCCTCAAACTTGATCCATATGCCTACTGGACTGAGACGCGTCCGAACACGGCCGCCCGCGTCCAATCCCTGGCTAAATTCCAATGGACCGATGAAGCCTGGATGAACATGAGGAAGCACAAGATCTGGCTCGAAGGACCTATGAACATCTATGAAATCCATCTCGGCTCATGGCGCGGTCCGGGCCTACGCGATCTCAATCCCGCCGACGAAAACGATTTCCACAACTACCGTGACATCGCCCATGCCCTCGCCGATTACGTCGTCGAGATGGGATACACGCATGTCCAGCTTCTTCCAATTGCGGAACATCCCTTCGACCAGTCGTGGGGATACCAGGTCACGGGCTATTACGCTCCAACCGCGCGTTTCGGAACTCCCGAGGATTTCTCCTACTTTGTCAACCATCTGCATTCCAGGAACATCGCGGTGCTGGTCGACTGGGTTCCCGCCCATTTCCCGAAAGACGCTTTTTCGCTCGCGCGTTTCGACGGCACAGCGCTGTACGAGCACCTGGATCCACGCCAGGGCGAACATAACGACTGGGGCACGCTCATATTCAACTACGGCCGCTGCGAAGTCCGGAATTTCCTGATCGGCAACGCGCTTTTCTGGCTTGAGCGCTACCACATAGACGGCCTCCGCGTCGACGCAGTAGCCTCAATGCTCTATCTCGATTACTCCAAACAGGACGGCAACTGGATCCCCAACAAGTATGGCGGCAAGGAGAATCTCGACGCGATATCCTTCATGAAAAGGCTCAATGAGCTCACACATGAACTTCATCCGGGCACACTGATGATCGCCGAAGAATCGACCGCCTGGACCGGCGTATCACGCCCCGCCTACCTCGGCGGCCTGGGCTTCACCTTGAAATGGAACATGGGATGGATGCATGACACCCTCGAATATTTCAGCCGGGATCCGGTCTTCAGAAGCTACCACCACGACAAGCTGACTTTCTCAATATGGTATGCGTTCAGCGAAAATTTCATCCTCCCGTTCAGCCACGACGAAGTGGTCCACGGCAAAAAATCGCTTCTCGACAAGATGTCCGGAGACTACTGGCAGAAATTCGCAAACCTCAGGCTTCTGATGTCATACATGATCACGCATCCCGGCAAAAAACTGCTTTTCATGGGCTGCGAGTTCGGACAATGGAACGAATGGGACTGCAAGAACTCCCTTGACTGGCCCCTGCTCAAGTATCCGATCCATACCGGTCTGAAGACCGCAATGAAGGACCTGAACAGGGTATATAAGGAAAGACCTGCACTCTGGGAGGTCGACTTCCATCCGAAGGGCTTCGAATGGGTCGATATCAACGACATCCTCCAGTCGGTGATATCATATGCCCGCTGGGACAAGAACCGTAACGAGCCAATACTTGTAGTGCTGAACAACACTCCCGTGGTCAGGAGCAACTACAGGGTCGGCGTTCCATCCGGGGGGACCTGGCACGAGATATTCAACTCGGATGCCGAGCAATATGGCGGTTCCGGGGTAGGAAACAAGGGACGTGTGGACACTGAAAACAGGGAATGCCATGGCCGGCCATGCAGCCTGTCGCTTACACTCCCGCCTCTCGGCGCCCTCTTCCTGAGCCAGCGCAAGAACGACTGATATTTTTTATTGGGGACAATAAAAAATATTTCTCGCTCTTGCCGAGGGTCGGGCTGGAAAGGTCGCGTTTTGAAAGGATTGGACTGCCGCCCAATGGCCATTTGATTCCAATGTCCGGATCGTTCCAGATGATTCCCCGTTCGTCCCTGGGCGAATAGAAATCGCTGCACTTATACATGACGTCTGCGGAATCGCTGACCACGCAGAACCCGTGGGCGAATCCGACCGGTATGAAGAACTGCTTCTTGTTTTCGGACGAGAGATAACATCCCTCCCACTGGCCAAAAGTAGGGGACCCGTGCCGGATGTCCACTGCGACATCGAATATCTCGCCGGCTACGACCCTGACCAGCTTATCCTGTCCGGGATTGATCTGGTAATGGAGGCCACGGAGGGTGTTCCTGACCGAGCGGGACCAGTTGTCCTGGACGAAGTTCAATTTTATACCTGCCTCCTCGAACTCCCTGCTGCTATACGTTTCGAGGAAAAATCCACGGTCATCTCCGAAAACATCGTGTTCAACTATGAATGTCCCTTCAAGCTTTCCCTTGATAAATTTCATTGGAGTTGAATTCCCTTGTAATTTTTCCATATTCAATTTTATTAAGACAATAAGAGTATTAAGTTAATGGTTTATAGATCAATTATCAACCCATAAAAGGATTTGAACATGAGACTGCTGACGGTACTGGTGCTGGCTTTTTCCCTTTCACTGCAGCTGATGTCCCAGGAATATCAGGTGAAACTGCTCCGCCAGGCCAGCCCTGGCGACAAATGCAGGGAGATAAGCGCTGGCACAAGCAGCCAGCAGACGACCGTGATCTCCGGAACACAGACCATCAAATCCGCAAACGTACAGACCGCCGTCGAACTCGATGCCGAAATCACAGTTCTTGAGGTGGACAAGGAGGGACATTCAATAAAGGAATCAGTGCTTGTCAACAGCTGTTCCTTGAAAATTGGCGACGAGAAAAGCGCCCCATTTGAAAAAGGCACCATCATAACTGTCTCGGTAAAGGACAACAAGATGGTCTTTGACATTGACGGCAAGCCAGTCGACGAAAAAATAGCCGCCGCGTTGACCCTTGTCGAATCCGTCTATACCGGAGGCGCCTCCGACGACGAGGTCTTCGGGACAAATGAAAAGAAGAAAATCGGGGACTCGTGGAAAATAAACACGGAAAACATTCCTGAAGACATGGCACGCCATGATATAAAGGTCGACAGGAAAAACATCGATGGTTCCGCAAGGATCGAGAAGATCGAGAAATCCGGTGATCTGGAATGCCTGTTAATAGCGGCTGAAATGAGTATCAAGGACATCGTCCCCAAGCTTCCCGAGGGTTTGAAGGTTGAAAGTTCCGCAATGTTGAACACATTCACAGCCCTCTTTCCTGTTGACGTATCAGTTCCGAGGCTTGATCAGACAATTGAATTCAAGATGCAGATGACAATGACAGGCCGTCCCAATCCTGAAGCTCCGGAGGTCAGGATAATTTCCACCAATGAAAGAAAAACTGTACAGAAAGTCATACTAGGAAAGAAATAGGAAATGGAATCATTCGGCAGAATCTTGGATGGAAAACTGGAAGACCTCAAACGCAGCTATGCGGAATTCGCAGAGCTGCCGGTCGACCAGGAAATGACCGGCGACGGCGATATCGACCTGCGCAGCAGGCAGAAGACCATCGGAAAACCTGTCGAAGTCAGCGCCCATGGCACATTTTCAAAGCACGAGATCCGCACGATGCGCCTCGAACCGTGCGACCGTGAAGGCTGGTATCTGAAAAGGAACGACCTGCCTGATTCCATGCCTATAAAGGTCTCTACCAGGAATGTGTGGACCACAGGCGATCTTGTCAGCAGCATCGTCCTGCGGTGCGGCAATTCCCACAACTATGTGCGTCTTGTCGAGCATATAATCGCGCTGAAGGCCGGGCTTGATGTCGACAATCTGATGATTTCGCTGGATTCCGGCGATCCGCCGCTCTTTGAACAGGGTAGCATGGAGCTTGTAGATGC
>JANYBI010000501.1 GCA_025360875.1 Lentisphaerota bacterium | reverse complement strand
GCAAGGACGGCCTCGCCGTAGGCTGTTCGATATCCTGCATACTGACTTACGGGATATTCGCATACATCTGCGGGCACAAAGTCTTTGCGGGATACCTTAATGTGCCATTCATTCCCGGCTCCAGCGAAGTCGTTGTTTTCGCGGCCGCCATCATGGGTGCATGCATCGGCTTCCTGTGGTACAACTGCCTGCCGGCGTCGATGTTCATGGGCGACACTGGCAGCCTGGCGCTCGGTGGTTCGATAGGCCTCATTGCCGTCCTTGTAAAACAGGAACTGCTGCTTGTCGTGGTCGGAGGCGTTTTCGTGGTGGAGGCGCTGTCGGTCATCATCCAGGTAATCAGCTTCAAGCTCTTCAAGAGACGCGTCTTCCTCTGTACTCCCATACATCATCATTTTGAAAGGCTGGGATGGCCCGAATCACAGATTGTCATAAGATTCTGGATAATATCCGGACTGCTCGCGCTAATTGGAATGGCCACACTAAAACTGAGATGATATCCTGTCGAGCTTTTGCTCCTCGGGAAAATTCGAATATCGAATATCGAAACACGAAACAAAATTGGGATTGATGAATCTGGCGCATAAGATTAAAAGACAGCCAGGGACAGGCAATATAATCGTCCTCGGGCTTGGAATCAGCGGACGTTCCGCAGCGGCCCTGGCACTGCGCAAGGGGCTGACCGTAGCAGCATATGATCAGAAAAATTCCCCTGAGCTTGAAAATTACCGCGACAAACTCGCATCAGACAAGTTTGAAATCAACCTCGGATGGGAAGGCGTAAAATTTCCCCGTGCAGATCTGATCGTCATAAGCCCAGGAATAGGAAAGGATTCTCTTCTGGGAAAAATTGCATTCGGAAGCGGGATTCCGGTAATAAGCGAAATGGAATTCGGATTCAGGCACTGCCCGAGGCCGATCATCGCAATAACTGGGACAAACGGAAAGACTACCACTACCGAACTTACATGCCATCTTATAAATTCGCTCGGGATCAGCACCGCAACCGCCGGAAACATAGGAGTTCCCCTCTGCGAAGCGTTACTGTCCCCGAAACAGCCGAACTATTATGTGGTCGAGGCAAGTTCCTTCCAGCTTGACACATGTGCATCTTTCGCGCCGCTGTGCGCGGCAATCCTGAACATCACCTCTGACCACATGAACAGATATGCCGATGAAAACGAGTATGTCTCCTCAAAGTTCAGCATATTCAGGAACATCAGCAGCCCCGAGGGCAAGATCATCCGGTCGGATCTCATGCAATATTGGAAAGAACATGTTTCTTCAAAGGAAAAACCCGTAGTCTTCTCCTCGGAAAATTTCCGCGCCGACTATTACTTCGACGGCACGGACATTTTCGTAAAAGGCCGGAAGTTCATGAGTTTTTCAGATACGAAACTGCTCGGAACACACAACGCGGAGAACCTGCTTTCCGCACTCGCCCTTGTCTTTTCAGCCATTCCTGGCGCATCAATGCTCCGCCTCAGGGAAGGTGCAAAAAGTTTCATGACAGGCCCCCACCGGCTGGAACTTGTCCTGAAAATAAATGGAATCACATGCATAAACGACTCAAAGGCGACAAATCCTGATTCGACCGTAGTGGCATTGAAAGCTGTCGGAGGACATAAAAACGTGTGCCTGATAGCCGGGGGACTTGACAAAAACATGGACTTTTCACCCGTTTTGGGCGAGAAAAACAGGATAAAAGCGGCCTTTCTTATAGGAGAATGTAAAAAAAGATTGGCAAATATGTGGAAAAATGATATAAGTTGCATCATATTTAATAGCCTTGATGAAGCTGTGCTTGCCGCGTGTGACATGGCGGAACCCGGAGACGTGGTTCTTCTGGCGCCAGGTTGTGCGAGCATGGACATGTTCAAGGACTATAAGGATCGCGGTCAAAAATTTACTCATATAATTAACAGGAGGTTTGAAAGTGAAAAATAAGCGTATGAAAGTTCTGCTCGGTGTCGCTGCTGTACAAGTCAGTGCCATTGGAGCACTCAGCTTGACAGGATGCAAAAGCCAGGAAGTCCTCAAAGACAGGCCTTACATTCCATCTCCTTCCACCGCCCCGGCCGTTCCCGCCACAAACATTGAAATTCCTGTTACGCCGGCAATCCCCGAGATCAAGACCGAGCCTATCAAGCACAGTGTAAAAAGCGGTGACTCATTCT
>JANYBI010000487.1 GCA_025360875.1 Lentisphaerota bacterium | reverse complement strand
AATCTCCTTCACCAGCGCCTTGGCGATTTCCTTGGCGGTATTCTCATCGGTAAGGGCGTCTGCAGACTCGCTTATCGGCTTGGCGTTTTCCTTGATTATCTTCATGAACTGCGGGAAAAGCTCCGTCTTCATCTGGACAATAAGCTGTTTTGCGTTCTGATCAATGATATCCTTGATAATGGTTTCAACCTTCGGGATCGAATCATTTATGGCTTCAATAGCCTTGTCTGCAAGCATGGGGGCGTTCTTCTTGGTCTGTTCGAGAATCGTATTGTTCAGCGTCGGAAGCGATTCCTTGATCTTGTTCTTCACTATCGCCGATACTGCATCGGGAGTCGTATACTCCTTGATTTTGGCGAAGATTATGGACGTGTATGCAAATACGAAGAGCACAAGAATACCATAGACTATCGCAAAGAGCTTTGTCGTACCTATGGCCTTGACCTTCTTTTCCTGCGTAATCTTCGCTAAGTGGTCGACCTTGGCAAGTATTTCGATATTGTTATTCATTTTGCACCTCCCTGGACTGCAACAGGCCTAGCGCCTTTTTCTGGATTGATTTCGTATATGCCTAGCTCAAGGAGAGATTCAATAAGCGCAAGCTTAACATCAGTCGTCTCCTGGTTTTCAAGTTTCTTCATATCTTCCAGCGTCGAGAATTTATCTATTGTCTTCTGCATTTTCTCGAAATCATCGAAAACCATCTCAACCCTCTTTTCGAGGACGGACGCGATATGCTCTATGAACACGTTTTCCGACTCCTTGAGGACCTTCTCTATCTTATCAGTGGAAACCTTCGGATATGTAGTGTGGATTTCCTTCTCGAGCTCGGCAATTGACTCAGCCAGCGCCTTCTCAAGCTCATCCTTCATATAACCTTCAAGATAGGCCCGGAGATTGCTGAACAGCTTATGGCCCTTGGTCTTGAAGTTGGGCAGCTCCTTCTTGAATTTTTCTACCATCTGGTTGGTTATTTCAGGAATCACCTGCTTTACCAGGCTCTCTTCAATCTTCTTGACATCGGGATCCGTCATCAGTTCCTGCATGTCCTGCCCGAATTTCTTGCCAAACTGGTCCAAGCTGTCCGGTTTCATCAGGCTTCTTGAGAAATTCCAGAGGTTCCATGCGAAAAGAAGAATAGCAAGCAATATCAGAAGCAACCCGACCCTGGTAATCAGAGCCTGCTGTTTTCTAGCCTTTTCGATTTCAAGGAGATCCGCTTCAAGCCTAGTCACATTAGACAGAAGCTCTTCCGTTCCATTTTGTTTCTTAGCAGAATCAGCCATGATTCTACCTCCTATTGATTAAGTTTTCTAAATTTGTTTTAATATGCAATGGAATCAAATTTACTGCTGTTACACTCAATGTCAAAACTTTTATATACCAATAAGTACAATATTTATGTTAAAAAAAATCGAAAATCCATGTAAAATCCGCTCTTTCACATTAGTTTACCGTTCTGAAATTGAACTTTAAGCGACAACATTTTTTCCAAGGAGAGTTGAAACATGTCAGAGGAAACCAGAAAATTCCAGACCGAAGTCCAGGAACTGCTGAATCTTGTCATACATTCCCTATATTCCAACAAGGACATATTCCTCCGCGAACTTATCGCAAACGCCGCCGATGCAATCGACAAGGTGAGATTTGAATCGCTTACCAATTCGGCCCTGAAATCCGACTGGCGGATAACAATTGAGCCGGACAAGGCCCGCGGAACCATAAGGATAAGCGACAACGGCATCGGCATGACGCGGAATGAGCTCATCGAGAACATAGGGACAATCGCAAAGTCCGGCACACGGGAGTATCTCGCGCAGCTGAAAACGTCAGATTCAAAGAACATCCCTGAGCTCATTGGCCAGTTCGGCGTCGGATTCTATTCCGCCTTCATGGTCGCCGACAAGATCGAACTGGTGACAAAAAGGGCGGGTTCAGATGAAAAGGCGATCCGCTGGACCTCGAAAGGCGAATCTTCATACACTATAGACGAATCCGATGCCATTGAGCACGGTACCAGCATAACAGTACATTTGAAACCTGACTGCAAGACTTATCTGGAAGATTGGAAACTCAAGGAGATCGTAAAGAAATATTCCGACTTTATCGAACATCCCATAATACTTATTTCCGTCAAGAAAAAGAAAGACGAGTCGTCTGTGCCGGAAATGGAAACCATCAATTCCATGAAAGCCATCTGGCTCAGGACGGCAAACGAGATAACTGACGAGGAATACAAGCAGTTCTACGGGCACCTTTCCCATTTCGACACTGACCCTCTTCTCCATATACATTATTCCGCAGAAGGCACCTCTGAGTTCAGGGCACTGCTCTATATTCCTACGAAAGCCCCATTTGAGCTTCTTATGCCGGATCAGCATAAGACTGGTCTTCACCTATATATCAAAAGGGTATTCATAACTGACAACTGCCCGGGAATCCTCCCCGAATATCTCCGCTTTGTGAAGGGAGTTGTTGATTCCAGCGATCTGCCTCTGAACATCTCCAGGGAAATGCTCCAGGACAACCCCGGAATCCTTAAGATCAACAAGAACCTGGTCCGCAAGATCATCTCCGAACTGAAGAATCTTTTCGAGAAGGACAGGACTAAATATGACTCATTCTTCAATGATTTCGGACGTTTCATCAAGGAGGGGGTCCACTCTGATTTCCAAAACAAGGACAAATTGACCGAGCTCCTCCTTTTCGAGAGCCTTGACAATCCAGATAAAAAATTGATTTCCATCAAGGAATATGCGGATAAGATGCCTGCAGACCAGAAGGAAATCTATTATATCTCAGGCGAATCCAGGGAAGTCCTGGAAAAATCCCCTCATCTGGAATTCCTAAGGTCTAAAAAGTTCGACGTCCTGCTGATGACAGATCCGATTGACGAATGGATCCTCCAGTCGATACCTGAATATTCAGGCAGGAAACTCAAGTCTGCCGGCAAAGGCGATTTCGAACTCGATGAGAAAACGAAATCGGAGAAGGATGACAAGACTAAAAAAGCTGTAGAGGAACATAAGACTCTTATCGAATTCCTCAAAAAGCAGCTCGAGAAGGATGTCAGGGACGTGCGGTTCTCCACGCGGCTCACCGAAAGCCCATGCTGTCTTGTAGGCGGTGAAAACGATCCGAGCATCCAGATGGAAAAGATCTTCAAGGCGATGAACCGCGAGATCCCAAAGATGAAAAGGATACTCGAGCTCAATCCCGATCATCCGCTTGTGGAATCGCTCCAGGGCCTTTACAACAGGAACTCTTCGGATCCGAAACTTGCGGAATTCGCAGAAATGCTCTATGACCAGGCGCTTCTGACCGAAGGAATTCCACTGCCCGATCCGTTGAAGTTTTCAAAACGCGTCGCCATGCTCATGGTCGATGGAATCAAGGGAACCTCCAAAGGCTAAATCGGAAAATAATCTTTACATCAACTTGATTTTTCATAAAAATCAAGTATAAAAATGCACTTCCTTATTATCTTGGAATCATTGATTTTGCGAACTTATCAGGAGAGGTGGCTGAGTGGTTGAAGGCAGCGGTCTTGAAAACCGCCATACCGCTTGCGGTATCGGGGGTTCGAATCCCTCCCTCTCCGCCACTTGATTATCAAGTGGTTATAGTTTATTATATCTTCCAACTTCTTGTCATTTTTAGCTTGACAACTGCTAATGCACTGCTAACGTTTTAAAATTATTGTAGATGTTTCTCTGTCGTTCCGCATAAGGGAAAAAGATTCTATTACAGGGTATTGCATTATGGCAGTTTTGAAACGCAAAGGCTCGAAATATTGGTATGTGGTGTTCATCAAAGGCGGAAAGCAGCTTTGGCACTCCACTAAGACTGAGGACAAGCTCGAAGCGCAGCAGCGCGAGATTGAGCTGAAGTCTGTTCTGCGCAAGCAAATCGAAGGAAAACGACTCACTGACTTTATCGAGAAGGCTTCCGGAAATACAATTCCCAATAAAGGTTACCCGCTTTCAGCAGTATGGGCTACCTTCATAAAGCTGCCTAATCAGTCTGATAAAAAGACGAGGACTCTAAAATCAAAGAAGAACATATGGGATGCTTTTTTGAAATGGCTGGGCAAAGTCCATAGTGAAATTGTAAACATAGGTGATATTAATCGGGACATCGCCGTCGAATACAGTGAAGAGTTGCGGTCTAAATCAGCTCAGACCTATAACAATCACAGGCACAACCTACGTGGGATTTTCAAGGCATTAATGTATAAGGCTGATTTAACTCAGAACCCATTCGATGTGGTTCCAACTCAATCCGCTAAGCATACGTCTTTCAGACCATTTACGCTTAAAGAAGTAAAGAAAATCATTTCATTCGCTGACGAACCTTGGAAAAGCGCCGTTACAATATCCTTCTATACTGGTTTAAGATTTAAGGACGTATGTTATTTAAAATGGAATCAAATAAACCAAAAAAATGGTTTAATCAAGCTTACCCCAGCTAAGACAGAGCGTCTCGACAAGAAAGTTACAATACCGCTGTCCCCTCAATTAAAAAATGCATTGAGTAAAATTGAAAAAAAGTCTATCTATGTATTGCCCTTCTTGGCGAATAACTACGGCAAGAAAATAATACAATCTTCATTTTCTGATATTCTATCATCTTGTAAAATAAAGGCGAATAAAAATGGTGCAGTAAGTTTTCACAGCCTGCGCCACACATTCGTGACCATGCTTGAGGAAACTGGAGCCACTCGTCAAGTATCCCAGAAGCTTGTCGGACACGGGTCGCCAATAATGACTGAGCTGTATTCCCATGACAACAAGAGCTCCAAGGAAGCAGTGGACAAGCTTCCAGCAATCAGCGGAAAAGAAAAAAAGGCTTGACTCTCTTACAAAAGCCTTGCATCCACACCCAAATTGTCCGCGAGGAAACCCAGGAACTCCTCGGCGACGTCCGCGTCGTCCTCCCGGCTCCAAACCGCACCCGCCACCACGTCATAGGCGATATGCTTCAATGGGTGCTTGATGCCCCTGATATGTTGAGAATTAATCTCGATTATATCATAGGCATCCTCCACTGTTTTGAAATCGAGGAACTGCAAAGGATCGCCATAGTCGCCGAGGGCTTCGATTTCCAGGTACCAGCGCTGG
Source organism: Lentisphaerota bacterium (assembly GCA_025360875.1). GTDB lineage: Bacteria > Verrucomicrobiota > Lentisphaeria > Victivallales > GWF2-50-93 > GWF2-50-93. The sequence goes on along the minus strand of JANYBI010000487.1, from coordinate 8,202 downwards.
TCATCATAACGGCAGCCGGCAATATAAAGCCCCGCCCCCATTACCGCTCCAAGAGCTGAAGCATCGGCTTCGCTGAAATCCAGGTAATGACTGAAGAGCTTATCAACTCGGTTCCAGTGATTAGACAATGCCTGGCCGCGCTGTGCTGAAACTCCTACTTCAAGCAGCCCGAAATAGTATTCTGAATTTACCAAAAACCCAAGCGCCTGTAGTCTTATCGCTGATTCAAAGCAGTAGTAGAGTTTCTCGGGAACCTGATTGTCACGGTTGAAGAATAGGTCAACGTAGAGTGTTTTGAGTTCATCGTCATCGCCGGACAGGAATTCCACGGCTGCATCTACATTTCGGCACTCGCTGACTGCGGCGATGTCGGCTAGGATTTCATTGCATATACGCGCCATAAGCCTTGCCAGGGGCATTGGTGTTCGGCATAAGGTTTCAATTGTAGCCACAGTGGCGGCGTCAAAGGCGTGAAATATTGAATGATGAGCGACCTCGTGAGCAATAAGGAACTCGATAACGTCAGGCGTCATGTTCATAATGTCGTCTGCGTCCAGGAGCACGACGCCTGCCTGTGGCGATACCTTCACCGCGACTCCGGAGGAATATGCAGTTCCCACCATGAGGCTGAGATCGCGCTCGCAGTGCTGCCTCAATTTCATATCATTGAAAATACGGCATAATTGCGGATGTTCGGCTTCAGTGGCCGGGCGGGAGTTGCGCAGGACGTAGGAGTTCGCATTGTCAGCGGTAATGATTTCAGTGTTCATATTGCCAATCCCATTTTCCATATCATAGCCGTATCAAGATGGTTTGCCAGTTGTACCGCAGGCATCAGCGACGTCATCATAGTGGTGCTTGATAAACTTCTGCATGATTGAGCGCTCCACACAGTCGTTACGATAGGACCAGTGCAGCAGATACACAAACGATATCAGCAGCACGAGATACGCGTAGAAGCACAGCTCGAAACTGTAACTCCTGAGTGAAAGCGCAATGAATATAAGCGACGGCAGCACATATATTGAATATCCCCATAGCATCTCCCGCTTGTCGCCAATCTCAAACCGATATTTTGCAATAGCCACTTTTTCATCGCCCGTCAAATCAAGTTCCTTCATTTTGTACTCCACGTGTTGAATTTATATGTTTATTTTCCAGACTCTACTGTTTGTCAATCATGTGACCGGGAACCCACGATAGCTAAAAACAAGGGGCATGATCATCCCCTTGCGAGACACTGCGAGTCTCATAGTTTGCGGTCGAGGTTACCACGCACCTTTGTCTGTTCCCATTTTTGGTTTAGTACCTCTGTTATTGTCCTGCTGGCGTTCCAGCTGCTGCTGCGCCGACTTGGCCAGGAACTCAGCTCTGGCTATACGCGACTCCGCTGCCGCCCTGGCTTTAACTTCAGCTTTCAGGTTGGCTTCGCTGGTGGCCAGCTTGCCGGTGAGCTCCAGGACTTGCGCCTGTAATTCAACAGCCTGTGTGGTTCCAGGAGTAACAGCGTCGGCCTGCAGTTTGCGTTTCTCGGCTTCGAGTTTCACCACCTGGTCATTCAAGTCGTCCACGGCTTTGGCCTTCTGGGTTTCCAGGAGTTGCGATAGTTTCATGGCGACTTGCGCCGACTGCTCCGCTTTATCCGCCCTGGTGTTGGCCTGCGCCAGACCGTCCTGCAGATCTTTCAATACTTTTGCTTTTGCAGCTTCCTGCTGTGACTGTTGTTCAGCCAGTAATCTGGCCTGCTGGGCCTGGGTGTCGTCCGCTTTGAGCTTTACCGTAGCAACATGATCTTCTGGCTTCTTGACGACGGCAGGTTTTACCACTTCGGTCTTCTGGGGCCAGTACGCCCAGAGGCCCGCGGCCAAAGTCACGGCGACAACGGTTATCGCACTTGTGATCAACACGCGCTTTATGTTTTTCATAATACTTTCTCCCTTATATGAATCCAGGCTTTAAGTTCGGCGGCACGCCTGGACTCCAGGGCGTGGCCGGTCTGATTACAAAAATAATCCGACGCATCAATTGCTTGATACAGTTGTTATAACAGCCAAAGCATCTGAATTTAGACTCCATGCCTATATTGCCGCACTGGCACTCCTCTACGGTTATCCTGGCAATTCCTCGGTCTCCGGATATCTTCTCAAGTAACCCCAAAAGTTAAAAATCCCGATTTCCCATGCCTGTGTCAGATCATTTCCTGCTAGCACCTGTTTCCATACTGATTCGCAGATATGCCGGCAGTTCTTACATCAAGCGTGATATTTTTATGGAAATACTTAAATTTCTCATATCCCAATGTAAGTTTGATGAAGTTCCTGCGAATCTGTAATGCAAGGAAGATATGGAGCTGTGTCAAACACAAAGGTGACCTGATGGCATTTTCGACAAACAAAAGCCTGCTGTCAAAGATAAGCGTCGGCGATGAGATAGGCTGGGAGGAGTTCTACAGGAACTACGCCCCGCTGATATGGCTACGCGGCGGAGACCTGAACCTTTCCACAGGAGAGAAGCAGGATCTCATCCAGGACGTGATGCTGACCATGTTCACCAGTGCCGGGAAGTTCAAGTACGACCGCGAAAAGGGAAGGTTCCGCGACTACATGAGGACGATCATCGACCGCCGGGGCGTGGACATCATGCGCAGAAGGGACAAGGCCATCAGGATTGGAGAAGACATAGGCGGCATCAAGGACGTGCTGGTTTCACCCGGACAGGATGACAGGTGGATCTCGGAATGGCGTGATCACATCCTCAACCAGGCGCTTGTCGAACTCAAGTCCGCGCTGGAACCCATCACATACCAGATTTTCGAGCTTTACGCGCTGAAGGGATGGGAACCAGCCCGTGTTGAACGATTCCTGAAAGTCCGGAAATCCTCGATATACACTGCAAAATGCCGCGCCGTGGACAAACTGGGGGAAATAGTACGGAAACTTGAATCGGAACAATAAAGATTAAGGAGGCCGACAATGAAACATACTGACAGGGAAACCCTGGAAAGATACGTCAGCGGGGATTTGAGCGCTTTGAGGAAGATAATGATCGCACGTCATTTGAAAAACTGCCAAGCATGCTCAAGATTGCAGGCAGAGATAAAAACGGGAAACGAGCTTGTCGACTCCCTCAGGAAGGCCAGGAACACCTATATGGACTTCGAGAAAGACGACAAGGCCGCCGCAGTGTTCTCCAGTCTGGAGACCTGCCTTGGAGCCTCAAGAATGAAAAAACAGGAAAGCAACTGATTAGCAGATGGAAAGACCTGTCATACCCGACTTTGAAATCATATCGTGCTGCGGAAGCGGCGCATATGGAGATGTATGGGTGGCTGACGACAGGGACGGAATAAGGCGGGCCGTAAAGGTCCTCAACAAGGAGAGGCTGGCAAACCTCGGCGTGCTCGGCAGGGAGGAGAAGGCTCTGAGGCTTTTCAGGAACATGGTGCCGGAACATCCGAACCTGATAAGGATATTCCATTCAGGGGAGACGGATTCCTTAATCTACTATGTGATGGAGTTGGCGGACAATTCCAATGCCGACGGCTCGAAATACGGGCCTGACACACTTGAATCCAGACTTAGGAAAACCGGAGCTCTTCCAGAACCCGAGATAATGTCCCTGATTTCCGGACTGTCAGACGCCGTTATGTGCCTCCATCAGAACAGTATTGTCCACAGGGATATCAAGCCTTCAAACATCCTGTATGTCGGAGGTATTGCGAAACTCGCGGACATAGGACTTGCGGCATCAGGCGACCAGAGCGTGAGCATTGCCGGAACCCTGCATTTCATACCTCCCGAAAAGAGTACCGGATTCGAAGCCGACATCTATGCGCTCGGTAAGGTGCTGTACTGCGCATTCACGGGCTACACCGCCGACAAGTTCCCGTCGCTGCCGGATGACACATCCGGGCCTGCATCAAGGTTCAACCTTGTCGTGCTGAAGGCATGCTCAGGAAACCCGAAGGCGAGGTTCAGTACCGCCGGGGCGTTCATGGACGCCATGAATGGTGGAAAAATGCGCCGGGTCCTGCCTGCCAGATGGGCGCTGCGCTACGCGTTCCCGGCCGCACTGGCCGCCTCAGCGGCAGTCTGGATGCTGGCGCGGAATTGGAGTTCCGAAGATCCGGAAAGATTGCAGCTGATGAGGTCAGCCGACGTCGAACTCCAAAGATGGCATCCCGACGACGCACTTACCTGTCTCGACAAAATAAGGCTGAGATGGCCGGAATGGGCTGCGTCCCACAGGGAATATTCAAAGCTGCGCGACAACGTGCTGGCGATGAAGGCCAAGATGGATACGGCGGGAGGCGAGCCGGTGATGAAATCCATAGTCCGGGCATCAGTCGCAATGGCGGAAGATCCCCGTAAAGCGCTCGAAATCCTGGACAAGCTCTGGGAGTCTCCGGCATCACGCACACAGGCCAGGGTGATATCGCTCTATGCCATGGCGCTGGCAAAAAACGGGATGTTCGACAGGGCCGTGGAAATCCAGAAGCTCCAGACGAAGCTCCCTGATCCCGGGGATTCGGACAATGGATATGCCGGGCTCGCGGATCTCTACGAAGGCAACGGTATGTCCAATGAGGCTCAACAGGTTCTTGACGCACTGATATCGAGGAATCCGGACAACAGGGTATATCTTAACCGCAAGGCGATGCTGTGCATCCGTACAGGTGAACTGGAAGCCGCCCTGGGAGCATACCGCAGGATACTTGAGATAACTCCGGAGGACGAGGACGTCAAGGACATAATAAGAAGCCTGGAAGACAAGCACGGTAAAACCGAGGCGTCCGGGAGCTAGATTTCACCGTGCCGCGCCATTGCTGCAGGACGTGAATTTAAATAAATCGCATGGGAGAGTCGGAGTTGCCATAAATAAATTCCAGAAGGTTAATCATGACAGATTCAATTGAATTCCTGAACACACGCTTATGGGGACGCTGATACCGTCGTTGCTCTACGCCCTAGTGTTCGCCTGGAAATACCTGTGCACATCCTCGGATACGGAAATTCCAATTGAGAAACCAAGCGTGTTCGGCAATGCAAGCCTGAGATTCCTCACAAGGGCGTGAGTCTAACCGGCCTGGAGGAAGTTTACGCACAACGTAGTCGTTCGCATTGTCAATGGCAATGCTTTGATATTGTCCAAAACCTTGTAAGGGAACCTGTCTTTTGAACTAAGCCGCTAAGTGGCAATAGAAACTCATTTTCTGCTTCAGAACAATCGGAGCTTAAAAGCAACAACGACCCAGAAATATAATGGAATTACTATGTTTGCAACAATGCCTGTGATTGCATAAGTTTTCAGCTCATTTTTCCGGCACAGCCCCATACAACCCAATGCTATGCCAATTGGAAGCGCAGCAATCGTTACAAGAAAAATGTAACTTCCTACGTCACTTCGCACGTCAAACAACTCATCCAGGAAAGGTAACCTCAACCTCGTTCGAATTAATATAATTAATGCAAAATAAAAGGTTATTATAATTGCGGCGATTAAACTGCTGGCGATCCCTAGCTTCGAATGCTTCATACAATACTCTTTCCCCTTTAGCGGCTCAACTTTTGAGCTTACCAGGGAATCTTCCTCCTCCATCAATGGCGGCGGAGAACTCTTCAAGGGCGGCGGCAATGTATTTGATGCCTTTATCTTCTCGCCGCAGTTGGGGCATTTGAAAGTCGTCCCCATGTATTTATCTTCAAACTCCAATTTCTGCTTGCAGCTTGTGCATGTCATTTTCATCGTTCAGCTCTCCGAGTTATTTTATTCTAAATTCAAATTATTGTTCCGTTAATAATACACCTCTACTTTTGGCCTTGTCAGATCCCGTAGACCTTCCGTCCTTGATTGTGTTTCGTACCAGTTAAAGATAATACTGAGCAGCGCAAGTATTGCAGCGATTATAGACAGTGTCCTAATTAACTTCCTCTGCTTCTCCTCATTGATGGATGGGCAATGAGACTGCGCAGTATTAGCATATACGACTATCTTCTTGTAGAATATGACAAACAGGACGAACACTGCGACTTTTACGAGCAAAGACAGCAATATTACCAGCGGGATAATACTCGAATACCTGTTGTCATAATAGTAATTTTCCACCAATGAAAGAAGTTATGCTACAGTAATCATGATTGCCAGTCCCAGACCTAATTCAGAATAGTTTCTTATCGGAAATCCATTGTCCTTTCCAAAGTCGCTAAATCCTTTTGCCAAAGACGGAATGCTGACAAATATCCAATACAGGCTATAGAATGGAATAAAAAGGCAGCCGATGGCCCTCTCGGGTGAAGTCCGGGCATATTTAACCGGCAGGGCATCCCAGCATTTGTAGTGTAAAATGGCCAGGAAGAGGGTCGTGATAATTAAGATCGGCGAATAAATTATCATAAATGCTTCTGCCGAATAGCCATCCCATTGCTGGCAATCCACAGCAACAACAAGCTCGTAAATAACTCCGAAACCCAGTGCTACTGATGCGGATACTAGCGCAGCGGTAAAGCTGATTTTTTTGATATCCTGCAATTGAGCATAATCGGGAGAATCAAGTATAGGTGGTGGCGTTTTAGGGGAAACAAACAGATCTTTTAACTCGGAAAATGATGCCTTTGTCCACTCAGGCATTCCTTCATGCCAGATCTTTGTCGATGCCGTAACTGCTCCGCTTGAAATTAACTGTTTAAACACATCTTCACTGACAGGCCCCACCCTCTGGTTGCCGACGGCATAATACCAATCAACAGATTTAGACTTGGCATTTGCCTTTGCTTCAGTCCCAGCATTCGGCAATGGATCAGGAGCTTTTATCTGAAATTCAGGAGGCTCATCATTTGGCGGTGGTGGCATAACGCATAATTCTTTCAACTCGGTATCAGACACTTTTGTCCAGCCCTGCATCCCTTCGCGCCAGACTTTTGTCGATCCCGCAACTGTTCCACGTTCAATAAGCTGCCTGAGCACCTCTTCATTGACAGGACCTTTCTGCTGCTTTTCAAAGGAATAATACCATTCAACGGTTTCAGTTATAGGCACTACCTTTATTACGTTCTCCTTTGAAGTCCCTGCTCCAGGTTCCTTTATCTGGATTACAGGTGTGTCTTGCGCAGGCACCGTGTTACTCTTGGGCTGCACCTTGCTTTCACCCTTTGGAGGCGGCATGGAACTGAGGCCTGCTACCTGGATAATCTGAGAAGATAACTTGTTTGGATTCGGGACAAGCACTTCACCCTGGCAACCGGGACACTTGATGGTAGAACCCACATTCTTACCGGCTGTTACGATTTTATTGTTGCACTTGTTGCATTGAAAATTTATTGGCATTAATGGTCCCCCTCTAATATTAATTTCAGTTGCAGTGACACTGTTCGTGATTCTGTTTTGAGCCGCAGGCATCCAAGACGAGTTGAAAGCCTAGCAATACCTTGAGGAATAATTCGAACGCCTGTTCAAGTTCTTTCTTGAAACAATCTCCCGGCTCGCCGACCCAACTCTTCCATGCCTACACTTCTCGTAACCAATACAGTTCCGGCATTTCATCACGGAGACGGAAAAAATTCCCATTCCTTAACCGGCCTCCCTCTTGCTAGAGTGTCCGCAACCTTATATGCATCAATCGCTCCTATGATGCAAAATGGGATTGACAGTAAACCCGCCGTTAAAATGCTCCCGAAACAACTTGCAAGCATGAGAACAACCCCTTTTGTCTTCTGGCCACACAATAGTTGACCAAGCCCAGGCCAAACAGCAGCCCAAAACGCCATCCAACCTGGAGTTCTAGGAGGATTGCGGGGCATTACCATTCCATCTTGTCCTGCGCCCGCTGAAGAAGGAGGAATAGGAGGGGGCAGCGCTTGCATCATTGGCGGTGGTTCCGCTATAAGATACTGAGCAAGCTCCGTTGAACCTGCCTGGCTCCAAGAAGGAGAGCCTACTTTCCAAACCTGAGTGTTTTTCCTAACCCCACCAGATCTTATAAGTTGAATAAGTTGCCGCTCCTCAATTGGTCCTATCTGCTTTGATCCGTCATGATAGTACCATTGTACAATCTGCTCTACCGTTGGCATCGATAGTCCGACTGCTTTTATCGGATTTGCTTTTTTGTTGACTTTCACTATTTCTTTTTCCAGGTTATCTGCCCAGAATGCAAAAGAATATAGCTATATGCTTACTTCTATGAAAGCATCTGCAGATCCTGTTAAA
>JANYBI010000427.1 GCA_025360875.1 Lentisphaerota bacterium | reverse complement strand
CCTGCTCGGTGACTTCCTCGACTACGCCGTTGCTCCACCTGATGCCCCGCAGGGATTTCTCCCATGAGACAGGATTTCCGATCTTTATCGCAGTAGCTATGGTTTCAGGATCCTTTACAGGTTTGAAGGGCGTATTGTGTTTCCACATTGTGTAGAGCGGGTTTGCGCCTGCCGCCTGTATCACGGCGATCCTGGGAATTTTCTTTATGATGCCAAGCTGGTGCAGTTCCATGAGGGCCTTGCTGAGCGCGCTGTTGTTGCCCAGGTTTCCGCCGGGTACGACGAACCAGTCCGGCACTTTCCAGTCGAGCTGCTGGAGCGTCTCAATGCAGATGGCCTTCTGACCCTCGATTCTGAACGGATTTATCGAGTTCAGGAGATATATGTTGAGCTTGGCGCAGATTTCCTGTACCAGTGTCATTGCGTCGTCGAAGTTGCCGTCGATCTGGAGAGTGAGGCCGCCATATGCCAGCGCCTGGGCGAGTTTGCCATATGCGATCTTGCCTGCAGGTATGAAGATTACAGATTTGAATCCTGCTACAGCCGCATACGAGGCCATGCTTGCGCTTGTGTTGCCGGTGCTTGCGCATGCGACACTTTTCGCGCCGTAGATGTTTGCGGCGGTGATACCGCATGTCATGCCGCGATCCTTGAAACTTCCAGTGGGATTCTCGCCTTCATGTTTAAGGAGGAAATTCCTGATTCCCGCGTATTTGCCTGCTTTTCCAGCCGGATAGATCCTGGTATTCCCCTCCTGCCGGGTGATGATCTTGTCGTCGGGGACGTCAAGAATAAGTTCCCTGTATCTCCATACGCCTGAAGATTCGATTCCGGACTTCATGCCCCAGCGTTTCTCCCAGAGGGAGAGAAGCTTTTTCCCGTCGACAGCGCTGAGATCGCGCATCAGATCAAGGAGCCCTCCGCAGTCACAGGTGTAGCGCACTTCTCCAAGGTCATATTTCTTTTTGCAGCTGAGGCATTCCAGCCAGCAGGGGAAAGAGATCGAAGGCATTTTATTTCCCTTTACCTGATTTCAAGTTGTTCATATCCTCCTTGAGCTGGCTTATGAATTTCAGGGCATCATTCTTCCTGGCCGGATCTTCTATATCCTTTACGGATTCCATCAGCTCTATGGCGTCCTTGAATTTCCTGCTGATGGAAAGCCCATAGGCCCTGGTCCATGTCTCATCAAAATTCTTCGCCTTGGCGATGAAAGCCGTTCCTTTGGCATATATTTCCTCATATCTCCTTGACGCCTGAGGGTAAATCCTGGTGTCTACAGCAGTATCCCTGGCAATCTCGAAGAGCTTGATGGTTTCCTCAAATTTGAATGGATTCTGGTAATAGTGCGTTTCCGCTATGCGGAGATTGAGTTCTGCGGCGGAATTTTTCCTGTAGTCGTTTATGAGATATGCTGCAATGATTGCTACGATGACCAGGATGACCATTATCATCGCCCGGCTTCCCGAACTTGATGACGATGCCGCGACCCTGTCCCCCGGAAGCACTACGGTTTTTGCCGGAACAAATCTTTTTTGCTGTGAGGGCGTCTGGAAAAAAGCCTTATTGACCGCGGAATTGAAGTCCTGCCATGAGGCGAACCTGTCCCCGACTTTCTTCGCCATCATTTTCCTGATTATGTTGACGGTATTCTTGTTCAGCCTGATGTTGGGGTTCCTTTCCGAAGGCTCAGGAAACGGATCGAGAATGTGTTTTTCAATGATCCTTGTGACATCCTTGGAGTCGTAGGGGGGGACTCCGACGACCATATGGTAAAGCGTTGAACCCAGCGAATACATGTCGGTCCGCCAGTCAAGCGGCAATCCCTGCCCCTGTTCAGGACTCATATAGAACGGGGAGCCTAGAACTTCCTTTGAACGCTGTGTGCTGCCGAACACCATGTGCTGCGCGATCCCCATGTCCATCAGGAAGACATCTCCCTTTTTGTCCTCCATGATGTTGCCGGGCTTGATGTCCTTGTGCATGAGCCCATGCTTTTCCCAGGCATAATTGAGGGCGTCTGAGATTTTCAGCGCCACGGCAAATGCCTCTTTCTCGGGAATCACATTGCCCCTGTCAAGGACCTTCTCGAAATCCTCTCCGTCGACATAGGTGATGGCCATGAAGTAGCAGGTCTCGGTCTCGCCGGCATTTATAGCCTTGATGATGTTGGGATGATTGAGGGTGCCGGACAGCTGTATCTCCTTGTTGAACATTTCAATGATGTTCTTGTCGCTCTCCCCGACAGTTGACTTGGCAAGCACCTTTAAGGCTACCAGACGCTGCATGGACGACTGCTTGGCGAGATATACGTTGCCCATGCCGCCCTTGCCGAGGATCTTTATGATTTCAAATCCCCCGATATTGTCGCCGGGATGCATTTCTTCGCTCTGCAGGAATACAGTTCCGTTGCAATGCGGGCAGTACAGGAGGGAGTTGTCGGGCTTCTGCTGCACGCTGAAAACTTTATTGCAATGTGGACAGAGAAACTGTTCCATAGGAATATTTAGCCTGTTACGTTTGAAATAGATTGCCATTGGCGATAAAACACCCCGGATCCACCAATAACAATTCAACTACGTAAATTAACCTGTTCCGGACGTATTTCAAATACGGAAAAGGCGGGGCGCGTATAAAAAATTACAGGGCGGAAGATTTAAGGTTTCCTTGAATCATTTCAGACTTTTGAGGATGTCGGCAGATTCCCTGTCACCATTTAACGCCGCATTCGTAAGCCATTCCACTCCCAGTTTCATGTTTTCCGGGGTGCCTTCACCGGCGATATAGCATTCTGCGAGCCGTCTCTGGGCCTTTGCATCCCCCTGTTCAGCGGCTTTCTTGAACCAGTAGAATGCAGCCGACTTGTCGGCTCCGAATCCCCGGCCTTCGTAATAGAAGCATGCAAGGTTGAACTGGGCGTGAGGATCGTCCTTCTTTGCGGCCTCCAGGAAATATTTGGCGGCCTTGAGATCATTCTTCTCCTCGCCAAAACCCTCCATTGCGAATATCGCAAGGTTGAATATCGCAAGCGCATTCCCTTTTGCCGCGGCTTTCTCATACCATTTCCGCGCTTCTGCAAAATCATGCTTGACAATCTCGCCTTTCATATGGAAATCACCCATCTTCACCTGGGCCATCTCCATTCCGGCGAGTGCAGCCTTCTCATAAAGTCCCAGCGCCTTGGCGATGTTCTTCTCGACATAGAGGCCTGTCTCATGGAAATGAGCCATCTTTGCGCTTGCCTCTGGATTGCCATTGTCAACGGCCTTTCCGAGCCAGTAGATCATCTTCTCATCATTCTTCTTGCAGCCGACGCCTCCATAGTAGCAGTCGGCGAGCATCCTCATGGACTCGGAATTCCCGAGGGACACCCCTTCTTCCAGCAGGGTGAACGCCTGCTGTTCATTCTTTCCGAAACCGGTGCCCTCGATGTAGAGCTCTGCGAGTTTCGCAAATGCAGGAGGGAAATTCTCCTGGCAGAGCTTTTCCAGCAGCTCCTTGGCGGTGCCAGTATCCCTTGCATATTTCCTGTTCGTATCTTCCTGGGAGGAATATCCGGTCATGAGGCAGACCGCCAGATTATATCGGGCCTGGGCAAGTCCCGCCGCGGCGGCTTCCTTATAGCATTTGAACGCCTCAAAAGGATCTCTTCCGATTCCAAGTCCCTGATCGTAGCATAGCCCAAGGTTGAAGGTGGCCGTCTTATTGCCGGCTTTTGAAGATTTCCTATAGTAGCTGCATGCCAGCGTATAATCCCTTTCGACCCCGGATCTGCCGAAGAAGTACGCATTTCCGAGCTGGAGAAGCGCGTCTGCGTCTCCATTTTTCGCCTTTTCCTGTATATCGGCGATATTCTGGGATTTTTCCGGCACGGTTTCCTGTGAGTAAAGGTGTAGGGCTAGGAGCGCTGACAGAAGAAAACATGCAGTTCTAATGAGTGTGTTCATTGCAGGTTCCAAGGCAAAATTAGGCTTTAGATGGAAAGATGGACTTCCCATACTCCTTGTAGATCTTTTCAAATTCCTGGTATGTCTTGTTGTATCTGAGCAAGTTTTCCTTTGAAATGTGCCTGAGATGGGAATCCCTGTAGCCCTTGATTGAAGGTTCATTGATCTCTATGAGGTTTATGATGGATTTGTAGATGCTGAGTTCGGCATTCCTGAAATGTTCGTTTATGGCCCTCATCTCGGATTCCGGCAGAGAGGCCGCAGCCTCCTTTTTCATTTCGCTGGAGATGAACATGGTCTCATAATTGACAAGGGCTGAGGCCGCCCTCACGATGTCCCGGAGCATCACGAGATATCTGTTTATGAATTCCAGGGCCTCTCGCCCAGGTTTCTGCTCGATAAGTATTATGGATTCTCCGGAATCTATCGAGGCCTCGAGGAGCTCCAGCACCGAATTGTAGAGCTCAAGCCTTTTCTCCCGTGGCAGATTCAACAGGTTTTTCAGCAGACATGCGGCCCATTCGTAGGCGGAATCGCGCCTCGCCATGAGTGATGGCACATTCATCATTACAAGACAATCCTCTGTTATCACCCTCTCGACAGGTGCGCCGAAAGTTATCTTCCTGAGCGTCCTGGTGACTGTCTTGAATACGCCTTTGTCTGATTCTGTCATTAATCCCCCGCTGAAAAATCTTCCTTAAAGATTCCCTGATGTCCCAATATATATCCTTAATCCGATATTTCCCTTGCCGCAAGCTTTAAAACCATAAGGTTCTATCAGCTTTTCGAAGTAGCTTTGTGTTTTTTGCCGAACACGGACATGACCTTCTGCAGATCCTCCCATGCATCTTTTTTTGCATCAGGATTCCTGAGCAGATATGCAGGATGCAGGGTGGGCATCACCTTTATGCCCTTGAACTCTTTCCAGTTGCCCCTGATCCTTGTTATGCCGCTCAGGCCGAGAATGTATTTAAGGGGAACAGCTCCGAGAAGGACGATCACTTCCGGCTTGACCAGCTCAATCTGCCTGAGAAGATAAGGAAGACATTGTTCAGCTTCGTCATCCAGCGGGGCACGGTTTTCCGGAGGCCTGCATTTGACTATGTTTGCGATGTAGACGTCCTTGCGTTCAAACTGCATTGCCCCGATCATCTTTGTAAGAAGCTGGCCTGCCCGGCCTACAAACGGTATCCCCTGCGCATCTTCATCTTGTCCGGGACCTTCACCGATGAACATAAGCTTGGCATGCGGATCGCCGTCCCCGAAGACCGGGTTGGTACGGCTCTTGTGGAGCCGGCAGCGTGTGCAGACCGCCGCTTTCTTTTCCAATTCGTCAAACTGCATGGTTTCGACGTTGAGATTTTCCATAGGGACTTCAGGTGCTGGAGCGGCTACTGTTTTTTCGGATTGCCTTTCTATTGCAGGTTTGCTCGCAACTGCAGGTGCAGGTGTACTTACCGGCACGGGTGGTCTAAGAGGCGTAGGCGAAGATACCGTATAGGAACGTGCCGGAGATGTCGCCGTCTTTGCACCCGTGCTTGCGCATTTCGCAGGCGCGCCACCACCCAGCTTCATGAAAGTGCCAAGCACGGCCGGATCAATTTCAGCGTATTCACGTCTTTCCGCCTCAAGTTCCAGGCATTCGACAATCTGTTTCAAAAGTGGCTGCTTCTGCATTGATGTATCCAAAAATAAAATTTACTGTGCTTCAGAACTGCAAACTATACATTTTGAAGGTATAGAATACAAAAAGCGAGTTTAAATTCAGGGAAATCAAGATATAGTTCTGCCCAAATAAAAATCCACGGAGATTCAAAATGAGAATATATGCCAGGTTCCATATCCAGATCATATCTATTCTGACAGCAGCAGCCTTCATGGTTCTTCCGGTGTTAAACTCATTTGCGCAGGAAGCCAAGTTGCCTGCGAAGAGCGAGAAAGCTATTGACGTTACACCACTCAAGTCGGAACAGGACATCGCACCGCCTGTCGAGAAAATTGAGAAATACTGGGACAAGGTCCTTAACCGGATGGAGAAACATTTCAGCTACGGGAAGCTTGCCACAAGGGACATTGTGATTTTCTTCCTCGGGATCGTCCTTACGCTTCTGCTTGCCAGGTTTGCGAGATGGTTTATCGAGAACTATGCCGCCAAGCTGGCGTCCAAGACGGAAACCGAGATAGACGATCTGATTTTCGCCGCCATAGGCAAGCCGCTTTCAATGATAGTGTTCGCGATCGGCCTGTATTGCAGCTTGTCGATGATGTTCCCTCTGATGTCAGACAAGGTTATCGCCTTGGTCTGGAAATTCTGCATAGCCATTTGCGCCATAGCCGTTGCCTGGACCGCATTCAGGCTTGTTTCCGTTGTCGACTACATGGTCAATAGTTATGCGAAGAGAAGCGACAACAATCTTGACCATCTGGTTGTCCCGGCGATAAGCAGGACATTGAAGGTCGTCGTCGTAGTGTTTTCCGTGCTCCTGATCGGACAGAACATCTTCAATCTTAATATTACAACCCTTCTTGCCGGTGCCGGCGTAGCCGGACTTGCCGTCGCGTTCGCCGCGCAGGATACCATCGCAAATGTCTTCGGCTCGATAATGGTGATAATCGACCAGCCGTTCAAGGCGGGTGAAGTCATCAAGGTCGATGCAGTGACCGGACAGGTGGAGCTGATCGGATTCCGCAGTACCAAGATAAGGACGCTTAACGGGCATCTGGTCACCATACCAAACAAGAACATGGCCAACGCCACCATTGAGAACATAAGCAGACGCCCCCATATAAAGCATGAGATCAATCTCACACTTGTCTACGAGACTACGCCGGAAAAGATGGAGAGGGCTGTCAAAATCCTGCATGAGATTTTTGACAACCACGAAAATATGAAGCAGGATTTCCCGCCGCGGATATTCTTCAATGCCTTCAAGGACTGGTCCCTTAACATCTATATCGTCCTATGGTTCGGGTCCAGCGACTATTTCGCGTTCCTCGACTGGACCCACAGGAAAAATCTGGAAATACTCAAGAGATTCAACGAGGAAGGCATCAAGTTCGCCTTCCCGAGCAATACAACCTATCTGATGACAGATTCTTCCGCCAAACCGGAGCTCCTGGTGAAATCCTGAGCTCTCTTTTCAAGAGGTTCCTCTAAAAACAAGAACGCCCGAACACGGGCTACTACGAACTAAGGCAAGTCATTTTCCATTTATTGTTGGTAGTAGCGCATGTTTGCGCGTTCTTTCCCATGCATGAAGTCTAATTTGTAAATTATGGTTGATCCTTCCACGAGCAGATGTCATCCCCGCCGCCTTCCTCATCGATTTTGTTCGGTCCAGAGGAATAGACAAAGACAGTTCCTGCCTCTTCCTTGCCGCCAATCGCCACCTTATCGTCATAGTTTAAATCAAGATAAATGTTGAATCTCTGCCCCCAGGGATCGACATATCCGGTTTCACTGTATTTTGCAGGAGCGTCTATGAATCTGAGTAGTTTCTTGTTAGTTGAATGCTTTTTATTATGTTCAGGTCCGGGGATTACAGTAAGGAGTTCGATTAGGCTGTCATATTCTATGTAATTGTTTTGGCTGAACTTTTTGTCCATAATGCTTTTGCTCCAAGGCAGCTCATGAAAAGTCGAATGGTAATTCTTGATTGCAATGTTCAGTGCATACGTCTGTGCTTTTGATTTTGCCTTAGGAGAATGATCACGCGGCCTTGAGACCGGCAACAGCAATCCTATGAGAAGAATCAAAGCCAAAATAGCGACAATAATTTTTATTATTGAAAATTTCCTCTTCTTTTCTTCCATAAAAACTTTCTGTGTCTTCTGTGTGTTCTGCCTGCCACGGCGAAGCCTAGTCGTAGCCGGGTGGTTAAATATCTTTTTCGTGTATTTCCTTTTTCTTCATTCGATGTTGGAAGTTTCCTCCGCAGGAGGATTGAATGTTCGAAGTTCAATATTTTTAAACTTTGTGCCTCTGTGCCTTTGTGGTTGCTTTTTCCCTACTCCTGAAATCCGTCTTTCCCTATCAGCGGCACGAACCTGCATCCGGTATGGCGGTTGATCTTCACGTCATTCTGCAGTTTTACCACCTGCATGAGCTGCTGGATCATGAGGTTGCCGCAAGGTATGACAAGCTTTCTTCCGACTTTCAGCTGGTGGATCAGGGCGGTAGGAATCCTGGGGGAGGCCGCTGTCACAATGATTCCGTCGTACGGCGCCTCCTCTGGCCATCCGACAGTTCCGTCGCCGACATATACCTCGACACGGTTCCCATAGGGCAGTTTTTTCAGGTTCATGATTGCGAAATCCGCAACTTTGCCGATGCGTTCGACGCTGGCAACCTTGCAGCCCATGTGCGCGAGTATCGCAGCCTGGTATCCGGCCCCGGTCCCTATCTCGAGTATTTTTACGCCCGCTGAAAGATCTTCGTCGCTCAGCTCAAGAAGCTCCGTCATTACCGCCACCATGTACGGCTGGGAGATGGTCTGGTTCTCGATTATGGGAAGCGGACAGTCGTCATAGGCCATTTTCAGATATTCCTCGATGACGAAACATTCGCGGGGCACTTCCATGAAGGCGGACAGGACATTCGGATCCTTGATGCCCCTGGGAACAAGCTGGGTCTCGACCATGGCCTGTCTTTCCTTGGCGGTCAGTATTCCATAATCCGGGAAATTATCCATAGACATTATCATGGTAATTCCTCTCTATAAGAACCTGGCTGATTCCAAAATGCCGGATATTAATCCTAGCTCCGTTTTTTCCCGGACGCCCCTTGGAAAGCGCGAATCGTGTTCTGAATCTCCCTGGCCTCAGACTTCCAGAGCCCGTTTATGAAAATAGGCTGGCTTCCCCCGGAGGTTTCAATACAGATGTCTGAAAGGAAAACTCCATTTGTAACCCGAAATGAAGCTATGGAGCGATAATTGATATGCTCCTCCCTGGAGCCAAACATTGCGCCCTTCCGGAACAGCATGCCATCGTTCGCCAAAGTCAAAGTGTCCGGGAAAAAGAAATTTCCGGATGACCATCGGCTGGAATGATAGGTTTTCTCGGTGATTCGGACTGCCTTTCCGGATACGGATTTCTCGTCCTCCGATGGATCCTCCGACTCGGTTTGGCTGTCAGAGATCAGCTTCTGCTTTGCGTCGCTGAACTCCTTATCGGTAAGGTGCCCTTCCTCGTGAAGATCGGAGAGTTTACGAAGTTCATCTGTGAGATTCATATGGCTACCTTATCTTAATCTGGCTAATAGGATACAAATGTCCGGCACTTGCTATATGTAATACTTTAAAATAGTATTGAATCGGATGGAGGCAACCCG
>JANYBI010000415.1 GCA_025360875.1 Lentisphaerota bacterium | reverse complement strand
GGCACTCCAGCGCAAGGCGTTTGAACTCCTCGGCTTCAAACTCGAATAGGATGTGTCCAGTACCGGAAGAGGCGATTTAGATTTAACTCATTGAAGATAAAGGGCAAAGCGTTTTCTTGTTATAGGAACTTCGGATTAAACGGCGGGACATATCCTGATTTGATTTTTGCCACAGCCATATATACCTCCTTAATAATGTCTCCATGACAATGTATCATACCGCATCAAATAAACATCGGCAAAATTCCATGAAAAGTCAAAATAAAATAGCACACTTGTACGCCGCTGGAGCATAAATACTCCTATTGTTAAGACGGGCGAGACGCCCAAGAAAACACAGGCAAGATGCCTGTGCTACCTTGGGGACTTGCGGAACAGACGCATGAGGGCAATCTTGGCGCGGGTCAGCGGTGTAAGCGGGCGACCTTCGTAGGCAAGCCGCATCTCGACATAAAAGCGGGACAGATTGTGAAGCATTAACTTAAACAGCTCATCGTACCCCTCAGTCTTTCCACGGCAAATGTGGCAATGGCTGCCGATTGTGACAACTTGCACCGGCACCATCGCCTGGATGCCGTCCAGAGCTTCGAGATCCAGCGGACGCCGGGTCGCTTCAATTTCGATTTGCATGCTGGCGGCCCGTGCCTTGTGGCGGTCGCCTGCATATTCCTGATAACGCATGCCGATCAGCTGGCGCCATTCGCATTGATTTTCTTCGCTGATTCCCAAAGTCGCCAATTCACGGACATGGGCCTCGGGAATCTCGCCCGCCACCTGTCTGAGAAAAGGACGCATGTCATCGGGAATGTGCAAATCGGGCGCCTCAAGCGTAAGCATCTGCAAAGTCAGACCGGCGATCAGCAGTTCGTTGAAGATGCGGTCGTGTTCGGTTACCGGCAGGGCATCAAACCTGGCGAGTCGGCGAAATTTCTTGTCCTTGAAAAGAGTAAAGGCCGATCCAGCTGCCGCCTTGGCAAGGCTGGCTGCCGTGGCGGTGGACATCTCCTTCATTGTTTCAAACCGTGGCAAGTCGCTATTCTGCATATCAGTTTCCCTCATTTTCTGGATGTAATTGAAAACATACTTAAAACCTACGAGCATCATTGCGGATGTTCAAGAAAAAACACGGTTTTAGTGGATTATTTGCTTTTCATTGCTGGTTAACATGGCATTTTTATTTTTTGCGTAGCGTAAAATAAAAATTTTCTTCTTATGAATTTTGCAATCGACATGATTTTTGCTTTCGGACTGGATCTGATGCTGGGCGATCCGGAATGGTTTCCCCACCCCGTCCGTTTCATAGGCGCCATGATTACACGTCTGGAGAAAACAACCCGCAAACTGTTCTCCAACGAACGTGTTGCAGGTACTCTCACGGGACTTCTTACAGTCATAATATCGGGAATTGCCGTCTATATCACCATAAAAATTGCGAACTTCGCAGATCCGGTATTTGGAAGAATCGTCGGGATTTTGTGGCTTTACATGGGGCTTTCGGCGAGGAGCCTTGCGGACTCGGCGCAGATAATTTCCGATGATCTTGTCCGCGGTGATCTGCCGGCGGCCAGGAAATCGCTGTCATGCATAGTCGGCAGGGACACAAAGAATCTCAACGAGTCTGAAATTTCCAGAGGGGCGGTCGAGAGTGTATCTGAAAACACAGTTGACGGAATCCTGACTCCGATATTTTTCGCGTTCATAGGAAGCTTCATCCCGTTCTGTGCGGCTCCTATGATGTGGGCGTTCAAGGCGATGAGCACCTGCGACTCCATGATCGGGCACAAGGACGAACAGTATATAAGGTTCGGGACATTCTCAGCCAGGCTGGACGATGTTGCGAACTATATTCCTGCACGGCTGTGCTACATCTTCTTCCCTCTTGCATCGCTGCTGCTTGGACTGTCACCTGTGAAATCATTCTCTGTCGCACTGCGCGATTCAAAGCACCATGACAGTCCGAATGCCGGTATTCCTGAGGCTGCGACTGCCGGGGCGCTCGAAATAAAACTCGGTGGCACAGTCTATTATGACGGGCTTCCCCATGACAAGAAGCCTTTCGGCGGCGAGTTCCTGTCACCTGGCAGGATACACGTCATGCGTTCGGTAAGCCTGATGTGGCTGGTGACCGTCCTGATGCTCCTTACCGTAATCATTGCAACGTTCCTTATTGCTTAAATGCTTCTTAACCACAGAGGCACAAAGACACGGAGTTTATTCATTGGAAATCATGAATCCCGTTTACAGTTAATGTCATAAGACAATGTGATATCAATTGCCTTTGAATTGATACAGAGCTATTTTATAATGAATTGAAATCGGGGGGCTGAGATGACAAGAATTTTTAACAGCGCAGTCATTTTCCTGATGATATCATTCTTCTCCTGTGTTTCGCATCAGGATTATCTTCTGGGCAAATTAGATGCTTCCAGCGAAAAGGTCGATGTTGATACAAAGGCTTTCCAGAAGACAATTGCGGACTTATCAAGACTCGTTGAATCCCTAGAGCTTCCAAAACATCTGGAAAAAGAGGATGCGGTAAGGGAGAACTCTGATTTTGACATCAATAGCTATTTTAAAATCCTCACACACCTCTCGATGGAAGAGAATTATGTCCTTGACTACGCCTATTACTCCAATTTCCTTGGCGGAGAACCATATATATATGCGCGAAAAAAAGAATCCAAACCATTCGGATCTTATTCTGAATATATCGACACCATCAAGAAAGAAGCAAATATTGACGAAGTTAAAATAATAAAAGATGAAATCAGTAAAACAGTAAAGGAATTTGATGAAGAACTCCCTACCTTGATACTTCCAGAGGAAACAATAAAAACTGAAGGTGATGAAAAAGAACTTCCATCTACCTGGTCTGCAAACGAAATAGATAAACTGAATAAGAAAATCAAGAAGCTCGAAGGCGAACTCGAGAAATTTCCCAGACGCAAATACTGGCAATGGTATCTTGAGCACATAAAAATTGACGGAAGCAAGCTGTCATACCTTGAACTGCTTCTTCTGAAACAGAAAGGCAATCAGTTCTATCTTCGCTGGCACGGAGGATATAATGATACCGAGATAGTTTGCTCGAAAGCCGATGCCATAAGAATAATAAAAGAGAATAATATAGAAGCATATACTGAAGATGATTCCGGAGAAATCACTGATATTAGTATTGGGCGAATATCCATTGCTGCCATAAAAGAGATTGACTTCTCTCCCAAAGTTATCTCTAGAGACGAGACTGCGGATGTTAGCATTGTAACATTTACAAAATGGGGAGGTTTTTACCGAAAGAATTTTACCATATCCAAAAAATTCCCAAACAAGATAACAGAAAAAGAAAATGAGCTTTTAATCAAATATGATTGCGGAATTTTCTTCTAATTATATGTGATGGGATCTTTTAATTTAAAAACAGAACAGTTAATGAAACGATTTTTCAACGCTTCTCCAATAATCCTTGCTCTGGTTGCGCTGGCTGTCGCCGCCCTGCTCTACCCTCATTCAACCCGCGTGACAAAAGGCAAGGAAAGGATTGTGCTCTGGGTACCAGGCGCAGTCAGCGACTCGATGAAGCTTGTCGCGGAAATCTTTGAGAAGAGGAATCCCGAATACGAGGTGGAGATAGGTACCGCAACGGTCCGTGACGCGACCGGGGATCCTACGCGCTTCCTGCTCGGAGTGGCCGGAAACGTACCGCCGGACCTGATCTATTTCGACCGTTTCGCAATCGTCGAATGGGCGAGCCGCGGCGCCTTCACGGATCTGCAGGGATATGTGGCGGGGGACAAGATCATAAAGGACGGGATCTGCGAGGAGAATTTCATCCCTCCAGCCTGGAACGAATGCAAATACGACGGGGTGCTTTATGCGATTCCGAACAGTTGCGACACGCGGGCCCTGTACTATGACAAGGATGCCCTGATCCGCGCCGGCTATGCCTACAGGGAAAAAGATCCTGAAGTCATTTCTGGAAAGCACAAGGCTGGGGAAGCAAGACCCCCGGCGACCTGGGAGGAACTTTGCCGTAAACTCGTCGACTCCGAAGCAAAGATCGAAAGAAATGGCAATATCACAATTTCATCTGAAGGGACTGATCTCACCACCTCAGGTGCAAAGACAGGAGATGTCGTAGCAGTCATCTCCGCCACTTCACATGGGCGTATCTTCCGCGCTAGGATCGCTGAGATAACCGGCAAGAACACTTTCACGCTGGACCTTGAGAAGGAACAGTCGGCAAACCTGAAAGGCGTGCCCGACTATTGCACCGGCAATTGCCGGATAAAGATATTCGATCAGGATTCATACATTGTCAAACTTACACGTTTCGACTCCGCTACCGGCACCATAAGGAAGGCGGGATTCATACCGTTCTTCGGGAACAGCTGGCTCTACATGTACGGCTGGCTCAACGGCGGCGAATTCATGTCGGACGACGGCAGGAAATGCACATTGAACGATCCGAAGATAGTGGAGGCGCTGCAGTTCCTGACCGACATGTATGACAGCCTTGGGGGCATCGAGAACGCGCTGATCTTCCAGAATTCCAATCCGACGAACATGCTCGATCTCTTCCTGGACGGAAGCATAGTGATGAAGATCGACGGCGACTGGTTCATGCCTACGATAAGCGCATTCAAGCCGAACATGAGCTTCGGACTGTGTCCGGCGCCAATACCTGAGAGCCGCCTAAAGGCCGGAAAGAAATCGTGCGGATGGCTGGGCGGCTGGGCATATGCGATCCCTTCAACGGCAAAAAAGAAGGATGCATCATGGAAACTCATGCGCTGGCTCTGTTCCATGGAGGCCAACAGGATGGTTTCCGAATACGAGGATTCGGTCTCTAAATCGAAGGGGCAGATCTATTTCCCGCGGATGCATCCAGACGTGCGCTACACCGATTATCTGATGAAGGAATACATTGACAAGTCTCCTGCAATATCCGATGATCTTAAGAATGCCTATTCCGTATATATGGCTCTGCTGCCGGACAGCAGGTTCCGTCCAGTCACGCCTGTCGGGCAGAAGCTCTGGAACGAGCATGTAAGGGCCGCGGAAAACGCGATCGCGCATGTGATGCCGCCCCAGGAATCCCTCGACTACGGTAACGAGCAGG
>JANYBI010000404.1 GCA_025360875.1 Lentisphaerota bacterium | reverse complement strand
ATCGTCCCGATTGTGGAATTCAGAATTCCCGGATTTTATTTATTCTTGAATCATGACTCGGACAAATCACAAGCCGGAGGCTTATGTCAAGCGACAACTATAAATACCCATGGCGACAATTAGAAATACCCACGGAATTTCTTTTTGATTCTTCCTTGTGAACCTCCTGTGTTAGTTTTTTTATTTATCTTTTCTTCTGTCTTCGAGCAGAGGGGATTTCAATCTCCGTAGGAGACCCCTCTGCTCGTCCCTTTGTATTCGATGATTCCCTTCTTCGTGCCGGATACGCGTGGTGCCGCAGAAGACTAGATTACGTGTTCTTGCTTTTCTTTGCGTGCTGTTCCCGGATGCTTGGCCCGTTGAACTCAAGGATAATCGAGTGATGGACAAGCCTGTCGATTGCGGCCATTGCGGTCATGGGGTCCTTGAATATCTTGTCCCATTCGGAAAAGACAAGATTGCTGGAGATCATCAGAGACTTTCTTTCATAGCGTTCGGCAAGGAAGGTGAAGAGCACTTCCATCTCTTCCCTGCTATGCTGGACGTATCCGATATCATCGATGATGATCACATCGAACTGGTTGTATTTCCGCAGTTGTTCGTCAAGTTTCAGCTTCTGTTTGGCGACCAGCAGTTCCTGCACGAGCCGGAACGTGGGGATGAAAAGGACTTCATACTGGTGCTTCAGGATCAGCTCACGCCCCAGCGCGGCCAGAAAATGTGATTTGCCGCGTCCCGGCAGTCCGAAGGCGAGGATGTTCTCGGAACGCTCCACAAAACTGCCGTCAAGAAGGGAGGGAAGCATCCTCCGGCATCTTTCGGGCATGAGTTTTTCATTCATGGATGCGAGATTTTTCCCGTCCGGAAGCCTTGACTTTGACAGGAGTCTTTTTATCTTCCTGTCATGGCGTGCCTGATGTTCGTTCTCGCACAGGTACAGGAGGAGTTTACGATAGCCCCAGTTCTCCTTTTCAGCGCATTTCAGGGCTTCGTCGCATGTTTCCGACATCGCCGTAAGATTGAATGTTTTCAGCAGAGGAATCAGTTGATCGGCAGACATGTCAGACTCCTCCGCATAGCAGGCTGTCGTACGGGAAAAGTGTCGGAGCATCCCTGTTTATCTCAGGAAGCCGCATCGGTATGTTGAGCTTCAACTTTACCGTATCCGTCGAGATATTTCCCCCGGATCCCAGGATATTGGAAAGGATGTCTGAGACTTTCCCTTCTCCGTTGGAAACGGCAAGGCCGAGGATTTCCAGATATTCCCTGTCCGCAAGACGTTCGCCTTTCTTGCCGAGAAGCTGCTCATAGGCTCTTGAAAACGACTCCCCTGGGAACAGCTGATCTTTGTAGCGGCAATTGGCGAATGCCCCGGGCTTCCGCCGCAGCGATTCAATCACATGCCCGTAGTTTATGCTGTAGCCAAGACCGGGCTTCCGGCTTAAAGTCTCAATATGCTGCTGGCCTGCAAACATCTCGATCCTGTCTTCATAGATGCGCAATCTGACCCGGTAGCCCTTCAGCCTTGAAGGGACGCTGTAGGCCACTTTCTTCACCCTCACCGTCCCAAAGGCGCTTACGGTCTTCTCCTCCTCCGTGTATTCCGGAAGCCGCACCTCCGGCAATTCACGCATCGCGTCCAGCTCCTCCCTGACTTTTCCCATCCTGTTCCGGTTCGCCTGTTCCAGAACCTCCGCCAAAAACACCCCGTATTCGTCCACGCTTTGGAAATCACGGCTCCCGCGGAGCAGCAGGTGCTGGTCCATGCGCCGCTTCAAATGGCCGTTCGCGCTTTCTATGTCACCGTTCTCATCGGGACTGTTCACGTTTATGCTGCGCGGCATCACCCCGTAGTGTTCAAGAAAGGTCGTATAGTCGTAATTGAAAGCCCTCTCCCTCCCGTCTCTTCTTATCTGGTGGGTCGCGGTCGAACTGTTGTCCGTCTGCAATATTTCAGGCACCGCCCCAAGACGGAAAACAGCCGACTGGAAACCCTTTTTCAAGGAGGAAAAACTTTCGGAATGGGCAATCTCAGCCCATTCCCAGTTGGAGTATGTCAAAATGCAATGACATAAAAGATGCTTGAAGTGAACACCGCATACTGTGACCGCAAGCGCGTTCATGCTTGTCCAGTCAAGCTCCATCAGCTTCCCCGGCAGATGAACCTGCGGAATGCTTACAATGCGCGCCTTGCCCCTCTCCGCTTTCCACTCCCTGACTCTGCGCTCCAGTGTCCTTAGCTGGCCGTCATGGAATTTGCCGGGATATTTTCCCTGAAGATGCATGAAAATGGTCAACGGTTCCAGGCTGTCGGCATTCCCAAGCATTTCGTCTATCTCCACTGCCACATCCGCAAACGGATCCGGACGCGTCCGCCACCGGCGGGCCATTCTGCCTTCCAACGGCCCCATCCCGTATTTTATATACTTCGCTCCCGTTTTGCGATCTATTCCCGCTTTTAATGAACTCATTGATATTTCCCCTGACTTGTTGAACACCTCTATAAGTTTCCGATACTGCGTTTCATTGATCATGCAGATTCTCCTTAAATACTGTTGCCTAAACAATAGCCATTCAAGGAACAACATGATCTGGATTCCCGTGGGTATTTCTAATTGTCGTCAGTGGGTAAATATAATTGTCGCGGGACGCTGGAGCCTACTGCGGATTCACATGGAATTCAACAAATCGAGATGA
>JANYBI010000403.1 GCA_025360875.1 Lentisphaerota bacterium | reverse complement strand
AAAATGGCTGCATGAAAGATTTGCCGCGCTCTTACAGCGGCTAATGGATGTATTCGAAATAAAAAGCATGGCGGATCTTCGTCCGCAGTGTATATTCACGGACTGACAAGTAACTCAGAATACGGGACTCTCAAGATACGTAGTTTACTGAATATTTACTTTCTTTGAATGATGGAATACAATATAAACCAAATACGGAGGGGGTATGCGATATTACCCACTCATTTTAAGAAAGAACCTCATTCATATTATTCCTGCTTATTGTCGCTGGCGCAACTGTTGGCGCTATCTTGCTTGCAGATGGGTCAACTGCCTTTTTAAGAGGGCAGCAACTAAGTTTTTTAAGCAGTCCAAGAATCAGTACGTTTACTCCGGCTGTCGAAGCAATAGCAGGAGCCATTTTGCTCTTAACATTTGGTCTACTGGCAATCGCCTACAGGAAGAAAAATATCGGAACAGTCTGGTGCATAATTTCCATCTTACTAGTTGTTTCACTGCTGTTTTATATTCGAATCTACAATAAGACATACACTAAGCACTTATGGTATAATAATGCGAAAATTATTTTGAGAAAATACAATCCAAGCATGGCGTTTACATCCCATTTTGGCGAGGTTGCGAAAAGCAAAGAATATTGCGCTTCTTTCTCAGCTAATCCCAGTATTATCAAATTCAGCAACGGGGATTGGCTGATGATCATGTCACATTCATTTCATCATGACTGTCTTTTTATAGGCAGATGGGATAAAGCTTGTTGTGTTGGAGATGCAATCCTAGCTGTTGACAACAACGGCAAATTCTATAAAAACGATGGACATATCTGTGGCTCATTTCTAATTTTTTCAGATAAGAATATCGAGACCAAGAATGATTTTCTTAAATTGACCGTTAATGGAAGAGAATGGAAAGAATTAAAAAAATAATCTAAAAAGTGTATTCAGGTGATCATGAAAAACAGTATCTTGCCTATTGCTTCAGTCTTTGCCGCATGTCTTTCATTTGTTCAACCAGCCTTTTCAGCGGAAGGAGAAAAACCCGTGTTCAAGTGCGACTTAGGAACCATCAGCGTGTGCATGGACAAAAAAGTATATGTCTCTTCCGGCAACATGATAGTCCAATGCGATCTTGACGGCAGCGGCCAGGTCGGCCTGCCCAGGATCAACCAGACCATCAAGGGTGTGGCTGTAAATCCGCAGGGCATAATTGCCGCCGCATACGACTATTTCGGCAAATGCGTGGTCCTCTTCGACAGGGATTTCAACACGGTCGGACAGTTCAGCCGCATTGCCGGAGGTAATTTCGGTTCACCGGCAGGAATAGCCACGGGCCAGAGCGGCGACTTCTATGTCCTCGACCAGTATCGCGACCAGGTCATCAGGTTCCATCCGGAAGGTGTCCGTTGCGGAATATATCAGATACCAATGGAACCGGCCGGACCGAACGGTGAATTGAACCATTTGCGCGTATGCGAAAAGAACAGGACGATCTACTTGACCGGAGCGAATCCCCTTATCCGCTGTTACAGTATTGATTCTCCGGAATGGAAATTCACATGCAAGAAGCTCTGGGAGATCAAGACCGAAGGGTCGGAAGGCAATTCCTCCTGGAAATGGGGATACGGCGGTTACGACGTGGACGATGACGGCATCCTATATGTGATGGAAGGCAATGACGGTGTCATAAAATGCTACGACAAGGATGGAAAACCGCTGAAGGATATCAAGCTGGACATGAAGGACGAATTCAAGCCTGTGTCCGGGAAATACAAGGACATGCGGGTTTTCAACAAGGAGATATTCGTCAAAAGGTCGCATGGGACTGAAATGTTCCAGAGATATGATCTGGCGACAGGGCAGCAGAAAAACGTGGTGTCAGCTCCCGTAGATTTTACTGCGATAATGCGCGAGCCAAAGGATCCTGCGGCAGGTATCCTGATAAAGCCCGTAGAGTCGGATCTGGGGATTCCTGCCGGACGGAAAACGATGAGAGTCCTTTTCATCGGGAACAGCCAGTTCAACTGCATAGGCGACATACCGGACATAGTGGAAGAACTTTCACGGTCAGTCACCGATAAAAATGCGCCTCTGATACTGGCATCGGAAGTCGCCATCGGGGGTGTCGGGCTCGAGGGCTACTGGAAGACGGCGCTTCCGCAGAAACGGATAGCCGCCGGAGGCTGGGACTGGGTAGTTGTCAACGACATAATCTACAGTTTCGGTACCACAAACACCGCAAAGTTCCAGGAGTTCGGGCGCAAATTCAACGATGCCGCGAAGAAAACCGGGGCGAAAATGCTGTTTGTGGCGACAGGCGAACAGGAATCGAAAAAGACCGAGGCGGAGAAGATGTATACGGACGCGCTGGCGTTGGCGAAGGAAGTCCAAGGACGCGCCGCCGGATCCGGAATGGCCTGGAACAAGGCGTGGGCAAAGGATCCGAAACTTGATTTCTGGTACAGTGACAGGGCTCATCCGAACATGAGGGGATGCTATATAAATTCCTGCGTCATATTCTCCGCATTGTGCGATATCAGCCCGGTAGGACTGTCACCTTACGCTGAGCTTTCGACATTCCCCGAAGGCAAGGATATGTCTGCGAGGACCGACAAGACCGCTATCAGCGGCGATATTCCTCTCCTGCAGAAAGCCGCATGGGACCAGTATCAGGACGACAGGAAGAACGAAAAAAATAAATAGAATACAATAAGCAAGGAGCTCAATGATGATGGATGTCATGCTGAAGAGGCAACTCGCAGTTGCTGTAATGACTGGAATATTCATTGGTGCATCATTCGTTGCCAGGGCGGCGGAACTGATATTGCCGGAGAACCGCAACGCCTATTGCAGCGCTGAAGCGATTCCGCTGGCAGTTGCGGATCTCGCAAAAGACGCCGAAGCCCGGCTTGAACTGCTGCCTCAGAAGCCTGGAGCGGAACCGGTCAAACTGCTTATCAAAGGAGATGGTTCGACTTGCACGGTCGTTCTGCCGGCGCTGTCGCTCGCTCCGAACGTGTATGCCGTGAACCTCGACGGCAAGGAAGTCGCCAAGCTTACGATAAACACCGGTGTCATGCGTTCGTCCATGCCAGTGTCCCAGACCAGCATGCCACCGCCCAAGGGTGGCGCTAATTTCACCCTTGGCAATGCCTTCGGATTCGGTCTGATAGACGCCCAGGGATTGCCGGACCGCAACCCGCGCGGCAAGCGGTCCTCGGTCATTAATGTTTTCGAGAGCGCGTTTGAGACCGATTGGCCGACGCTGATATACATGTACTGGACCGGATACCTAACGCACAAGCCTTTTGGTTCCAACAAGAGCTGGGTTTCTCCTTCCATGACCGCCGCGCTGCGGCAGTTGAATTTCAGCGTGGCACAGCGTCTGCGCCGCTATGACAAGATGATACTGGGCGTCGGGACGATGGATGAACCGCTGTTGCCCTTGGGTAAGTCGCCTGCAGGTTATGTTGCCAGCGGATTTCCGCGCTGGGACGAGCAGGCCTGGTACGAAAGCCACGGCTGGAAATATCGTCAGGATGTCGCGGAACAGTCAGACGCCGAATGGATGAAGTATGCGGCCTTGCGCGGAGATATCCTCAGGGAAGTCTACCAGCAGGCGCGGAATGACATCAAGCAGGTCTGGCCGTCATCCAAATTCATCGCCGACTTCTGGGACACCCACCACACCATGGGAGGAAATGACACGATCACCCAGCGGGTCAACGACGTGCCATGCTCCCATGTATTCTTCGATTTCTATGGTGGTCCGATGTCGACCGCAGGTCTGATGTACCAGGAGAAAGCATACGATCCTCCGGTCCACCTTGCACATGCCATGAACGGTCAGCTCACCGAATCCGCCGGACCGCAGGCGCCGCTCTACGACCTGCTGATGAACCAGATGCTTGCCGCAGGCCTGTACAGCAACTGGTGGCTGAATACCGGCACCATGACAGATGCGGAACTGGCGGCAGTGAACGGCCGGGCCGAAAGATGGGGACCGCTGTTCCGCGAAATGAGTCCGGCCGCGCATGATGTGGCTGTGCTCTGGAGTTTCACCGAGCTGGCGATGCGCCAGAAGGACATGGCCGCACGCGAGTCGGTCAAGAGGACAACCGAGTTTGCCAAGATAATGGTCTCCGTGCCGGAAAATGGAGAGGTCAAAGAAGTTCCCGTGGACACCAATTCGCTGGAGATTGGCGGCATATACTTGCAGCAGGTACAAAGCGTCCATCAGGCGTTGCGCCGTGCCGGATATCCGGCGCACATCGTGGACGAACGGGTACTTCCGGACTGGCTGAAAAGGTATAAGACGCTTTTTATAATTGGACAGACTTTCGAATTTCCTGCCGAGATCAACCGTCTGATCGGGGAGTTCCAGAAACAGGGCGGCACAGTGGTCGTTGATCCATCCACCAAGGTGAAAATCGCAGGCGCCATTGTGTGTCCGCTCGCGTTCAGCCCGAATGATATTCTCGCACAGAGCATCATTGCGGAGAAAAAGGCAAAGGAGACAAAACCTCTACGGGAAGCGAGCCGTTTCGGCACCTCGCGGGATGGAACAGGAACTAGCAACTACTACGACCAGCCGGTGCGCGATGCGGTGCCAGCCATAAAAGATGTCATGGCCAAGACCAAGTCGCGTCCGGTATACGTCAGCACCGATGTTGATCTGCAGGCGGAACGCCACGTCGGCGGCGAAGGACAGCTCCTGATGGTGCAGAACGGCCACGAAAAATATCCTGAACTGCCCGAGGACAAGCCTTATCCCAGTTATAACTATTCGCCTGCCAGTTCTACGTTTACGCTCCAGAACATTCCGGACGGCAGCGTGGTGTATGCCGTCGAAGGATCCGATTGGGGACAGGTGACGAAGGTTGCGGATTTCGCAAAGCCAATCGACGGCAAATTCAGCGCTGGCGAGATGAAACTGTACATTGTGGCTCCACAGGCGCCAAAAGGATTCAAGCTGACGGCTGCCGCCGACAAAGGAATGATAGATGTTAAAGCTGCAATCGATGGACCGAAGATGCCCTGGCCGTTTATGCTCACTGTCAAGGCTGCTGATGGCCGCAACATCTACCAGATCTATCGCTCGACTCGCGTTGACGGTACCTATGCAGAATCATTGCCGCTCGGTCGCAACGTTGCTGCAGGTTCTCTGACGGTCCAATTGGCGAGTCCGATCGCCGGTCTTGCCGCCGAAACAAAAATCCAGATCGTTCCGGAAACAGTTTCCCCGCAGACTCCACCATCTGTTCAGGTGATGGACGAAGCAGTCATCCGCAAGTTCCTGGCATCGAAACCGGAACTGGTGGTAGTCATAGGAAACGATGCCCAGAAATCACAGGCTGAAGAACTGGTTTCACAGCTCAGTGCCCGTGGAATCAAGGCGACGGCAAAACCGGAGGCACAGGTGCTCCGTCGGAACGCATATCCGCGTGTCTGGGACCCGTACGTCAACATCTATCATCCGGCAGGAGACGAAAAGAAGCCTCCTGCTGAAGTCAAGGCCGACGTTACCCTGAATGTTGACAAGGATGGAAACCTTGTCGCGAAGACTGCCGATGGCAAGGTTACGGAATCCTGGCGCGCGCCAGGAACCCTAGTAACTGTAGCTGGCGAAATATATATGGACTGGTCCGGTGACAGTGAGACGATCTGGGAGCCCGGATGCAAGTTCTATATCGATGCAGAAGGCACGTTCAAGATACTCAACGGCGAGGAGAAGGAAGTTGATACCACGCCCGAGTTCCGTGCGAAATGGAGCAAGCCATGGCAGCGTCTGATGTTGCACGTCGGCGGTTTTCAATTGCCGCCGGCATTGCCCGAGGCATACGCCGCCGACAGCAACCTGATCCTTCTGGGTGACAGCACATGCGGCGAAACTGTTGCGGCGCTGCAGGCCAGCGAAATCCTGCCGCAGATCGCTGACGCAAAATATCCCGGACCCGGCAAGGCGCTGGTCGAATTCGCTTGGTCGCCGTTCGGCATGGAGAAAAATGTCATTTTCATAGGCGCGTCGGACGAGTCCGGACTGAAAGCCGGTATGGCTGCCCTGATGAAGCTTGCGCCGTAAAACTGATATTTCGAAACGTATGAATTAGGCAGGCTAAGCGTGAAAAGCTGTCGACATGCTTTCAATCTCGCGACGGGGAATCTTTAATCCAAGAGCAGTCCTTTTCCAGTCCCTGACAGCCTTCCTGATATCATTTAAAACCTTAGTGGCTTTTGGCATATCCAGACGGAATTTCGGTGAGACAGACAATGCAAGTTCAAAGTCGGGTGAATTGTCATTCTCCGATATGTTCAGAGTCAGGCCTCCTCCGAGAGGATTCGGGTTGATGTCGTAGACCGGAGAAAGAGTCCATCCCTGCTGCGTCAGAAGGAAACCGTGGTTTCGCAGATGGTCGTCTGTATTTGAAACGGCTATGTTGAAGACGATGCGCCTCCATAATTCTTCCAGGTCCCTGGAGGGACTTGAGCCGTGACGGATGATTAATTGAGCCAGTTCAAGATAACTGCATCCGCTGTCGTTATTTTCACCGTCCATGCGCCCTAGCAGGGTCATTGCCGAGGCAAAATGAATGCGGTTGCCGGATTTCCGGTCGAAACGCCTGCTCAGGAACGTGCCGCCCTGTCTGGAGAAATTTTCTATCCGGCATTCTGGAACTTTCAGACCTGCGTGTGCGGCCAAAGTATGGGCGACCATTTCCCATGCCCCCATATTGACACTGTCCGCACGGCTTGGGAATTTGGCGATCCATAGGTTGTTTTTATCATCAATCACGTTTGCCTTTGGACGGGCACCGCCAAGAGAGGAACCCGGTGCAAGAAGCATCACAAGCCATTTGTCATGCTCACCGTCGGTGACTGATTCATCCTCATAATGGTGGCAGGCCGACTCCAGCTCGCGCAGGGATGTCCATGGCGGAGCAGGGAGCTCCGAATCACAGTTGACAAATTCTCCAGATTCATCCAGTTTGAAACGGAGAGCCCCCATCCTGGTGGCATCATGAACCCCTAGCAGATAGTCCGACTCAAGCAGCTGCCGGACCGGCCTGTGTTCACGTCGCGCACAGATCGCCTCGCGTCGCCGCATCAGCTGGCGGCCCCACCGGTCTGGGGCTGAATCCAGAAAAATACCGAAATTGGTCCTGCCCGAATCGGCATATTGCCTTCCCGGATAAAACTGCAAATCCGGATCCAATACCCTCGCGGGTTCCGACCTGAGCCACTCGGATGTAAATTCAAATGAAAATATTTCCCTGCCCCGGACCACGCCGGCGTTCAGGCGGCCCATCTTGACCGGGTTGTTCTTTTCCAGCCAGCCGGCATAGACGGAAATTGATTTTAAACTATTTTCCATGGCCTATCATTTTTTTAGGCGCCCGTCGGCGGAGCGGCAGTTTCAGATCCTGGAGCTTGCGTCCCAGTTCATCATCTGCAGCAACTTTAAGAAGGTCTTTTTCCAGTCCCATGGACACCAGCACCTGCACATAGCTTCCCAGGGATACGGATGGCGCCCCTTTTTCGATCATTGACAGCGTAGGACGGCTTATGCCCGCACGTTCCGCCTGAAGCGAAGATGACACATTCCGGCGGAGACGCGCCAGCCTGATGTTCTCTCCAAACGTCTCAAGTATCGATTCAGTTTTTGGGAAAAGAACAGTTTTCCTGTTGTGCATATCAGCCTCTGATTGTTTATAATGTAAAGTATATTTAGCATAATATGATATAATGTCAAATTTAATTTACATTACTTATAATATACGCGTCATCTTGAATGTATATCGTTTCCGGATTATTTTCATTGGCATCATGTGGCCTGTCAACCAAGGAGAACCGATATCATGCTGCCTAGAGAATGTGTCGCCGCCGCCGTTGATTTCAAACGTCCGGACATGATCCCGATACAGGTTTTCGGATCTGCCGCCGGCTTGTACGAACATGGACAGAAGCTGCTGGATCTCATGAAGAGGTGTCCGAACGATTTCGGTGATCTCAGCACGCTGTCGCTGCCAAAACCGCCACCGGAACATTTCGATGCCGACGGTTCATACCATCACTTCGACAAGGATGGATGGGGAGTATCCTGGGAATTCAGGATTTTCGGCATATGGGGACATCCCTATGACGAACCGCTGGCGGACTTGGGCAAACTCGACACCTACAGACCGCCATCACCTCCTCCAGCCAGCGGCCCTGCCGTGGAGGAATCGCGCAAAAACGTTGCACGCCACAAGGAGAAACATTATTTCGTCGGCAATGGGGAAATGATCTGGGAACGGATGCATTTCCTGCGTCCATATGAGGACTGCATGGTCGATATCATGATGGATACGCCCGAGATCAACCGCATCGCCGACATTATCACCGATTACGCGGAAGGATGTGTGCTGCACAACTTGGCGATAGGAGCCGACGCGATCCAGTTCGGTGACGATTTCGGAACGCAGCTTGCGCCGATATTCCCTCCGGAAGTCTGGCGCCGTTTCTTCAAGCCGAGATATGAACGGCTCTGTGCGCCTATCCGAAAAGCCGGCAAAAAAATATTCTTCCATTCCTGCGGCCAGATCACGCCGCATCTGGAGGATTTTGCGGAACTCGGAGTCAACGCCATCTGGCCCCAGCTGCCGCTCTATGACCAGCGTGAACTAGCACGCCGCTGCCGCGAACTCCGCATTGCCGTGCAGCTGCATCCTGACCGCGGCGATCTCATGCAGCGCAAGACCCCCCAGGAAGTGCGGGAATATATTCCGCGGCTGCTGGAGAACTTCGATTCCGCCAACGGAGGATCCTGGCTCTATCTGGAAGTCGATCCCGGATTCAAATGGGAAAACATCCAGGCCTTGTTCGACTGCGCCATGGACCTGCGGCGATGAGACCTGAGAAGTCGCAGTAAAAATTCCAAGCTCCAAACCTCCAAGCTCCAAACAAAAGGGAAAAGAAGAAAATATCAAATAAACACCAGTAAACATGGGATTTTTCATGGAT
Source organism: Lentisphaerota bacterium (assembly GCA_025360875.1). Lineage (GTDB taxonomy): Bacteria > Verrucomicrobiota > Lentisphaeria > Victivallales > GWF2-50-93 > GWF2-50-93. The sequence continues at coordinate 2,779 of JANYBI010000403.1, read as the reverse complement.
TTGAATAATGTTGTTTGGAATTTGAAGGTTGAATGTTTTTTGGGTTTTGGAAATTGGAACTTGGAATTTGTCATGTAAGCTGTAAATGCAGTGCGCCGCTTTGAGCGGTTAACAAAATCAGGCCTCTGGCTCTGCCGGCGGTACATGACGTACGGAATCTCTAATATTCATGTCAGGAGGATGATACCATGGGCAAATCGTCGTTCGCGTTGAAATTTGGGAAAAACGGAGTGAGCATCGACTGGGCGATGCCCAACGGATTGCGTTTATCGGGCGTGCCGTTGCGGGTACGGCTCCGCGGCACCCATCTGTTCCAGGTATGGAATGGAATAAGTTCCGGTGAGGATTCGCCGGTATGGGCGGAACCTGATCTCGACCTTGCCTTCTTCGGTTCCGGGAGCGACACGGATGTGGAACCACTTCTTGGCCGTCCGGTTTCATCCTGGCGGATCACAGGCCGTCACCAGCGTGCGCAGGTTTCGGTGGAACTGCAGATGCATAACGATGAACTGTGCGCGACGCTCACTGTATCTAATCCGCAAGTGCCCGGAGCACACCGTTTGCCGTTGGGTGCCGCCGAACTTCAATTGGGAAATCTTGATCTCGGCAAAGACGGATTTTACCAGAGCGCCCTGCCATATGGCGGACGTACCCACGGATGGGGACTTCTGCGCGAGATAGAAAAACCGGGGATGTCATTCGTACATGGTTGCATCGGACTCACCTTGCCGCTGGTCTGCCTGCATAGCCCGGGGAAGGGCGGCGTGCAGTTCGAGTTCATGATGCAGGAACGGCCTCAGGCCTGGCTGCGGCCGGAACGGGGTGGACGTGTGACCTGGGCGGTGGAATGGGGAACGGAACGTCTGCTGGAACCTGGGCAGCAGCACGCCTATCCTGGCGAACTGAGGATCACTCCCTACGTCGGCAGGCCGGTGGAACAGCTGTGGAACTGGCGCGATGCCGCCGCCGAACGTTACGGACTTGTCGCACCAAAAAAATCAAAATGGATACGCCACGCGAACATCACGCACTACGATATGAACCCGGAACACAACGGACTGCCATTCAAACGTCTCGACGATCCGCGTGTACGCGAGATGCTCGCCGGCTGGCGTGCCAAAGGATACAACCTGGTATTTGCCATCTCGGACAACCATGTCGGACAGAACTGGCTCTCTCCCTTTGACTATGATCCGCGCGACGATGTCGGCGGGGTCGCGGCCGAAAAGCAGATGCTGGACTGGGCGCACGAACTGGGACTGCGGGTCTACCTGTGGATGACAACTGTCGGAATTGATCGCGATTCACCGGAAGTGAAAACCCATCCTGACTGGTTCACTCACCGTCTTAATGGCGAACCGTTCTACGCCTGGGATTCCAATGCCAAGAACAATTTCCTCGGCTACGCCCCGGACGCCGATCCGCTCAGCCGCGGCTGGCGCGAATGGCTTCTCGGGCAGATCCGCCGGGTGATCGGGCGCGGCTATGACGCCATCTTCATAGACGGCTGCATACCGCGCGCCTCGAACCACCTGCGCTGGTACTGGCCCGGCGAAAGCCGTAACTCGGTCGAGGACCAGGTGCGGCAGATCACCGCTGAAGTGCGTGCACTTGGACGCGAGACCGGACGCGAACTGTTCACCATCGTCGAAGATAATTCTCTCGCCATCCAGGCCTGCGGGGAGATCACTGTTGGACGCTACAGCGCAGACTGGCCGTACATGATCAAGGCGGCCTGGGATTTCGGCATGGGTGGAGGTCCTGAGGCATCTGTCGCTCCGCCAGCCCGCATCGCGACAACGCAGGTCCGCGACTACCTGCTGGTGCGCTATGGCTCGCAGCTGCCCAAAGTGCTGCACAACGACAGCATGCCAGGCTATTCCGGAGAACAGAACCGGCCATGGGTGGTGCAGGCGATCTTCTGTGGAACGGTACCGACTACCGACAGCAACCATATCCTCAAGCCGCCGCTGGTGGTGGAAGGAAATGCCGCCAAGGGATTGTCCGGACGCGAACTCGATCCTGAATGGCGCCGAGTCAATTTCGAGAACTCGTTCGAACTGGTGCGCCTGTCCGAACGCGAACCGCTCCTGCGCGAGTTTCCTCTCTCCATAGAAGGAGTACGCATCCACGGTGATCCGGCAGTGATCGGGATAATCCGCCCGTCAGCGAAACGCTGTCTGCTGGCACTGGTGAACTTCACAGACATCGCACAGAATGTACGCGCCACGCTTGCCCCGATGCCCGACATTCCTCCACCGGAACGCACCGCCGCCGCCCGTGCCGAAAAGAAAACCTGGAACGTCCGAGAAATCATACGTTCACCCGTCGATCCCGATCCGTCCCAAGATGGCGTGATATCGGCGAAGAAGGAATTGGAAGTGACACTGGCTCCATACGGATACCGCCTGTTGGAATTGAAAATAGGTAAGCGTTAATACCGAGTTGCATTCTTTTGGATAGTAATTTATGAAGGAGAAAGAACAGCCATTGTTTATTGTTGTTTTCATGGAGATTTCAAAGTTTCGCAAAGGTATTTGCCGAGGTGAAAATCTTCCTGCGGAAAATCACCTCCGCAATCCATCACGGGAACTTCGCCTCATGCCATTTCGAACTCATGTGCAGGTGCGCGAAATATCTCGTCGACATAAGACCGGACAGATCCTTCCCGAGGGACAAGCAGCTTTACAGGAGAATCTCCAGGAACTTGCAGAAAAAACGGGCAGGCGGACCGCCAATAATAATTGACACGAAGAAAACTCTAAGACCGGAGTTGCTG
>JANYBI010000402.1 GCA_025360875.1 Lentisphaerota bacterium | reverse complement strand
CTCCAGAATCAGGTCGAATGGGTATCACGCTTCAAGGAGATACTTGCGCGCACTGAAACATCGGATCCGGAAGAGGCAATGCAGACGCTGAATTTCTGGTCTTCATTTGCCTGTGAAAAACATGAAATCATAGACCCGTCGGCATCTCTAGGACGCGCGTTCTCGCTCTTCAGGGAAAAGATGAATTCATTTAAATCCATTCTCGGCGAAGTTGTGGGTCAGCTGCAGCCAAGGCAAGACAGCGCTCCGATGATTTCTTCAGCTTCCGACTACCTGAAGACGATAAGAAATTCCACGGCGAGATGGAAGGAAGGATTCAAGGAGCTGCGGGCCTGGTGCTCATACCAGTCGGCGTGCCGTGACTCCGCGCCATTGGGACTCGGAAATGCGATAGCATTGATTGATTCGGGAACTTGCCAGGTGGAATCCTTTACACGCCTCTGCGAGAAATCCTTCGCACGGTGGAGCCTGAAGGAGATTTTCAACGAGGATCAGGTTCTCGCAAGGTTCTTTGGAGTCGAACATGACAGGAAGATCTCATCTTTCCGTGAACTCGACGAGGCGATAAGGGATCTCACGAGGCTGACTGTGTTCGCCCATCTGACAATGCGTCTGCCAAGGCAGAGTCTTGACAATGACCGCCTGAAGAGCTCTGAGACAGGCATAATAAAAAGGTTTGTCAAAGGAGCTAGGATTTCTATACGCCAGATGTTCAAGGAATGTCCGGAAGCACTTGCCAGGTTGAAACCGTGCGTCCTTATGAGTCCGCTTTCGGTAGCGCAATATCTCGGACCGGATTTTCCAAGATTCGACATAGTGGTGTTTGATGAAGCTTCCCAGATGCCTCCCTGGGAGGCGATAGGAGCCATAGCCAGAGGCAACCAGGTGATAGTCGTCGGAGATTCAAAACAGCTGCCGCCAACTATTTTCTTTGAAAAGGCTTCCTCTGAGGAAGACGATACCCCCGTTGAGTCGAAATACAGGGATCTCGAGAGCATACTCGACGAATGCCAGGTGTGCCATCTTCCAGTTCATTCACTTAAATGGCACTACAGGAGCAGACACGAAAGCCTGATCTCGTTCAGTAACGGCCATTATTACTACAATGAGCTTCTTACATTCCCCTCGGCTGGAAACAAGGTCGAAGGGCTTGGAGTGTTCATGCGGAATGTGGATGGATGCTACGATGCAACCAAGAGCCGCACCAACAAGATTGAGGCCGAGGAACTCGTGTCCGATATAGTGGCAAGACTTAAAGATCCCAGGCAAAAGGGATATTCCATAGGCGTTGTAACGTTCAGCGTCGCGCAGCAGAGGCTGATTGAGGATATGCTTGAAGACGCCAGACATAGGAATCCTGAAATAGATCCATACTTCACCAGCAGTGTTCCAGAACCGGTTTTCATAAAGAACCTTGAGACGGTTCAGGGCGACGAGAGGGATGTGATTCTGTTCTCCATATGCTATGGCCCCAACCGCGATGGAAAAGTCGACATGAGATTCGGTCCTTTGAACAACAAGGGCGGAGAACGGCGTCTCAATGTTGCAATTACGCGGGCAAGAAGACAGCTTGTAGTTTTTTCGACATTGCGTCCTGACCAGATTGATCTTAGGAAGACCAATGCCGTCGGTGTCAGGGATCTCAAGGATTTCCTGGCATTTGCTTCAAACGGAGGCGTACTCAGGCAGGAGTCCCCCTCGCTGGGTTCAAGCATGGAATTGCCTTTTGAAGAGGAAGTACGCAGGATGCTGACTGGGCGAGGCTGGGAAATAGATGCCAAGGTAGGATGTTCCGGATATCGCATTGATCTCGCCGTAAAACATCCTGAGAACAAAGGTGTATACATCCTGGGAGTTGAATGCGACGGAACTTCTTATCACTCCGCCAGAACCGCCAGGGACCGCGACCGTCTACGCCAGGCAGTACTCCGAAGCCTCGGCTGGAGGCTGATCCGGGTCTGGTCGACGGACTGGTGGCTCAACAGGGACAAGGAAATTGAAAGGCTGGACAAGGAGATCAGGACAGCCGTCTCGACATTCAAGCCTGAAATGGCTTCAGGGATTGAAGACATGGTTAATAACAAGCAGGATTCTGCAGCAACAGCGTCCCCGGTAACCGTTCAACCTGTTTCTGAAAACCAGCTGATACGTGAGAAAATACTGGATTTGAACGGTGATGGTATTCCTGACCTGCCGGGACAGGCTCTCTACAGGCGCGCAATCCTTCCTGTATTCTCCCGCAGGCCGGAGTTCTTCCATGAGTCCTTGTCAACTCGTGAGATCGCCGAGGAAATACAAGCTATCATGAAAACGGAAGCACCGATAAGCGCTGACCTTTTGGTGGTGCGCATTGCTGAGGCATGGGCATTGCCGCGTATTACTGGAAAGATCGAGGAGCGTATTTTGGCATTGGCCATAGGGCAAGATATTCGGGTTCAAAATTTAAAGGATCACCGCTTTTTCTGGCGCAGTGACCAGAATGAAAGTTCATATCAAGGTTTTAGAGTACCTGACCCGCAGGATGGATTTGTCAGGGATGCTGAGCATATTCCCTTGCAGGAGGTCTCCAACGCCGCCCATGAAATGCTAAAGGAACATTTGAGCCTGAACAAGGAAGATCTCGTTAAAGGGCTAGCCAGGCTGTTCGGTTTTTCGCGTATTGGCAATCGAGTAAGGCAGACTATGGAGGAAGGTGTGGATCTTTATCTTTCCAAGGATTCCGGAAAAGGGCAGACAGCAGCCGGCAAGTAAGTAAATGGATAAGATTAGGGCAGGGCCAGTCTACACGAAGATGCGGATCAGTCTGAACCAACGTTAGCCTGCCAGGAGACGCCACTTCTTCTGTTTGCAGTAAGACAGTTATATTGGTAAGCTATCACTGGAAGCGCAAGCTTACCGGTAGTGTGGCATCTTTCGAACTTTTTCCCTGCCGATGATCCGATCCTCCAAGCGCCAATGTGCCGAATTTTCGGCGGATTGCCCTGAATGCCGGCAGCCTATCTCGCCAGCGAATTGGCGTATTTAAGCAGCTTGTTCCTGTCGCTCCGCGTCATCTTCTGGTAGAGCTCGAATATCCTGACAAGCTCGCGTCCCTTGTTCTTCTCCAGATACCTTGTTATCGCATCCCTTGTGGAGTCGGTCTCGTACTTGCTCAGGTCGACGCCCTCCTTTTCGGCAAGTTCGACCATGGCCTTCTTGGCGTAGATTCCAGGATTCCTGGTCCGATTCTTCCAGTTAGAAATGCTCTGCTGGCTGACATTGCAGCGGTCCGCCAGTTCCTGCTGCGACAGGAACATTCCTTCAAGAAACTCCCTCGTGAGGAGATGCCAGTCAATATTTTTCATAGTTTCCATCCAGTTGTTAAGTGTTATAGGAGCACGTAATATATCCGGGCTGCGTACTATGGCAAGGGCGATGTTCAGCCTTCTCCCCTCCGTTTAACCGTAGCTGGAAAATAATCCATCATCAAGTTTGACAGCAGTTCCAGGATTTTGTTCCATGGAAAATGAAATAATATGGACAAGCTACGGACTCCTACTTGAGGGCCAGCATGAGGACTGCAAGCCCGAGGAACAGAATCCCCCTGAGGATCTTGCCGATGATCACGTCCCTTTTCGACCACTTCATCATTG
>JANYBI010000383.1 GCA_025360875.1 Lentisphaerota bacterium | reverse complement strand
AGCTGCCAGTCCGCCGACGAGAGGGAAAGTTCGGAATGCGTAGCCTTCATGGCTTCGTTCTGCAGGAAAGTCTCGCGCTGGCGCGACTGCCCGAAGGGGCCGCCGGGCCAGTCGACAGAAATGCTTATCCTGAACTTTTCCCAGGCATCACCGGCAGATGCTATTTTTCCAGCAGGCACTTTGAATTCATAGAGGTCTAAGGTTCCCAGTTTCCTGGAGACGGCGTCCTTTTCGGTAAGGATGACCGCCTTGTCGGCGGCAAGCCCAAGCCTGAGGCTGATCGGCTGTGAAGTGATGGCGCCTTCAAATGTCCCTACGCCAACCGCAACGTTCAAGACGTTCTTCCTGAGACTGACCGCATACGCCACTTTTGGAGAGACGGCGGTGGACACGACGATCATGTCGTCCTCGGAAGTGACGACAGGCGAATTGTCCGGCTTTGCTTCCACGGCAGTGGTGGCAGGAGCCTTTGCAGCTCCGGGAGCCTGGGAAGACTCACTGCATCCGTACGCCAGGACCAAAGCCAGCGCAAAGCTGATAAGAATTGTTTTTTTCATAAGCTCCTCCAATTTTATCTACAATTAGAATTTTTCCATCTCACGGTATTCGTTAGTAGTTAACGCATTATTGCGTGTTGTCCTTTATTAAAAAAAGACAGCCAAGAATGGCTTAACTACAAACAAAAAACTACCCAAACTTATCCGAAATCATTTAAACTGTAAAGGTAACTTCAACGGAATTCCCAATCCCCCCAGAGCGCCGGGACAAGTTCGACTTCGGACGGCACATCCGAAACAATTCCGGTAGCCTTGTTGCTCCAGTAGATACGCGCCATCGTCTGGGTTCCGTCACCGCGCAGTATGCCTATGTCACCCTTGATCCTCATGCCAGCCGCGGGATTGAGATCAAGCACCTTCAACGGTATCGAGATTTCGTAGGCGCCCTTCCCGTCGTTGGCCAGCTGGACTTTGTCGCTGACATCCTCGACCTTGTCGAACTTGATGGTCCGCCATGGAGAGCTGAAAGGAACTTTTTTGTCATCCGGTGTTCCTGCCACGACAGGACGATAGAGCAGCGCCTTGGTCTGGCCCTTGACTTGCGTTACGAGGAGGCGCATGTCCCCTTCAACAGGAGATCTTCGCTTCGGATCGGCGTTTGAAGCGGATCCGATCATCAGTTCAAGCGTGCCTCCAGTCTTGAAGGGCGCAAGGGGCATTTCGCCGGAATTCCTCAGGAGATCCGCGTTGCCTGTCTTCCATGCGGCGAACAGCTTGCCATCGGCAACTGCGACCGCTCCCCTGATGTCATAGGGCTTGGAGTTGGAATCGAAATACGCCCCTACTCCTCTCTTTTCGATTTCAATCCATGAGGCTCCGGCCCAGTCATCCAGTTTGCCATCGACCACTGGCGCAGCCGTCAGAACAGGCACATGCATGACACCTCCGCCCTGTTCCAGCTTGCGCTTTTCCTCAAGCGCGACACGATATGCCTGCACCTTCTTCAAGTCGTCCGCCGTGACGCTCAAGCCGCTGGAGGGCAGTCTGCGCAGAGATTCCAGACCTTCGATCTTCACAAGCGCGCAGGCCTCCTTGTTGTAGACGAGATAGACTTGGCCGTCAGATGCCTGATTGATCGTTGGCCAGAAATGTTCATCGTACGGACTTATGCCTTTGAGGCTCATGCCACGCTGGGCGATCGGTATCTGCCACGCCTTGCCGACGCGGATGTCTTCAAACAAGGCAGTCACATACAGGCCGTCGCTTGTGAACAGATATACATTCCCCATATTCCCGTTGATGCACCAGAGGGGACCTGCTTCCGAACCTTTGGGATTTACAAAGCCGCCAAGCAGGCGCGTCGTTCCTATAAGCTCACCCAGCCTGTCAGGCACGGGCGCCTCGTGCGAAGGATGAAGTCCGGGCCAGAGGCTCGGATAGCTCCAAGTCATGCTGCCGTTCTTTCCTCCGCACAGCGAACTTGTCAGGAATGGCTTCACTCCCAGGGTAATGACGGTGTTTCCGTCGGAATCCACAAGCGCCTGGGAACCTCCCGATGTATTCGAAGGTGTCACGCCTTCAGCGAGGATCTGTCCTTTGGTAAAGTCGTAGACCGGCACACCTTGTTCGGTGAAAGCGGTCGGAGTAAATTTCATCGCCTTGTCACCTACATGGGCAACGCAGAATGAGAAATCAGGCATCACGGTCACACCGCCCGATCTGCCCTGCTGGAACACAACTTCGTCCGGCTGAACCTTGCTGTCGCAGTTCAAATCCGACCAGATGAAGAATGCAAAATTCTTTCCGTTGTCCCTGCCGGGATCCTTGGCGGCTATATCGACATCCTTCGGCCATGAGGGCTTGAACTTTTCATCCTTCAAGATATTCCAATAGTTCGCCACGCCAGCAGCCGCCACTGGACGGATAATCCCGTCGAAGTCCTCGAATATGAACGTGGGGCTCGAACCGTTTGTCGGACTGCTGTTATAGCAGTTTGTGAAGTAACGCTTTTTTTCCTTGAAGAAATAATAGACAGGGACTTCCCTGTAGAGCGAACGTTCCGGCGCCGATCCTCCCGCCCATCCGTCCGGCAATTTCAAATCATTGGCGGAAGGACGATAAGGAACACTCGCCAGCTGGGATGTGCCTTTTTCCCAGTCGAGCTTGAACTCCATAAGCCCATTGACATCGTCAGCATGATAGAAGAGGTTCCTGTCGGCTGAATCGAGAGCTCCGCCGCCGCCGTATTTCGGTGGACCGTAAAATGCATTCACAAACTTTCCATCTGTCGTCCACACGCTGACGCGTTTCGGCAGGAAGTCCTGCTCCGTCACCCAAAGCTGTTTCTTCGAATCAACCGCGATTCCACGAGGATTGTTCATGTGGAGAGGATCATATGGGCCCGCCTTCGGCACACCCGGGTTTCCAATCGCACGGATGAAATTCCCCTGTGCATTAAACACCTTCACCTGATGGCTGTTGCCGCGGTCGCTGACGTAGATATTTGCCTCCTGATCAAATGTAATTCCATATGGATCTTCCAGGCCGGATGATATGATGACCTTGGGTTTCTGCTGGCTCATCGGCTGATCCATGAACAAAACCTGTTTTCCGGAAATCACCAGAAGCCGACCCTTGCCGTCAAACACAATTCCCCGTGGCGATTCGACTGCGAGCTTCGCAAGAATCTCGCCCATTTTTTTCTCTCCACCCTCCTTGGCGTTGATGAAATACAGTTGGTTCCGATGGTTCATGCTGGTGACAACGATTCCGTTGTATGCGGCCAGACCGGTAATTTCCTCCTCGTAATTTACCAGGCCGGTACCCTGAGAAGTAGTTTCCGGAGCAGTTGTCTTTTCCAACACCTGCACGAGTATGGGCTTGTCAGCGCCGTCCGTGATAGCAGTCACTCGCAACTCTGGCGCAGGAGTTTTCCTGTCCGTGTAATCCACCATGCCCACTGATGCAACATATAGCCTTGCCTTCGGATCGGCGTTCGGTCCATCGTCGCGGGCAAGGTACGGGGCAGCAGTCCAAGTACCACCAACCCATTTCTTGCCGCCTCTTTTCTTCCTGTCCAAGTCCACCCAGATCAATCCGTCGGGACCTTCCGTTATATATGCCCCTAAAAATATGGCAGGCTCCTTGGTCGGGGATTTTTCCGCGGGGAGAAACAAAGCGGACTGTGGAGGCGTGTGGTTGGCCAGCCAAGCTCCAGTATTGTCACGGGTGCTCCACGGCGGGTTTCCATTGCTGTAGACGGAGAACTCATAGCGGTAGTCGATATCTTTCCGCCACAAACCCCTCACCTGGTATTCCCCGGGAGCGACGAGCTGTTCAGGAATATGGTAGAGACCGTGGCTTGGAGCGTCAAAGTCGCGTCCGAGATCATCCGTCCCGTCCCACCACGCGATGTTCTCACCTTTCTTGAACGGAGTATCGGAAACCAGATTGCGTATGCGTTTGCCAGTCTTGTCCTCGATCACAAGCGAGACAAAACCATCTTCCGGCAATGTGAATTTCACCGGTATCAGATTCTTCGTCACATCATCTTTTGCTGCTACCGCAGGCAAAGCCGCTTCAAGTTTCTCCTTGCCCAGCGTGTGCAGCGCCAACAGTTCGCAGAGTTCCACGCGCTTTCCGCCCATCGAATGGCCTTTGGTGTGGCCATGCTCGCGGTTCTCAACATCTGCGTCCTCCACGAACGGCGCCGTAATGCGCAGACGCACGGCGCGTGTGGTCACGTCTTTTCCGAAATCCAGCCAGCTCACCGGAAGTCCCAGCGGATATAATGTCCTTAACCCCGATACTGCAGTGATCGTTTCCCAGTCACTGTCCACGGCATCGCGAGGATGCGTGCTTTCAGATCCTTTGTAAGATTGAATGTCCGCAGAACTGAAAAACGGAACTAGGAATGCCAGGCCCCTCAATGATACCGGATGCTGCCATACAAGCATGATCCACTCGGGATCATCGGCAATCAGTTTCGCCGCCGCGAGATTGTCCTTGTTGTCGCCATTGATGTTCTCCCATCCGTACCAGTAACCATCCTTGTTACCATTATTGAGCCTGGACGCCTTCTCATTGGAATTCCGTGATACCGCCACCGCCAGAGGTGCGAGATTCGCAAATCGTTCCGGCAGGACATATGCACCGGTCAAAGCTCCTGCATACAAACCATCACCGACAACATCGGCGACAACCGACGTAGTATTGGTAAAACGTATCGCACGGCTCTGCGTATCAGACGGCAAAGTCCATAATGCGACGTCTTCACGTCCCTTCAATTCATCGCCAGTGACTTTCCCATCCCTGATCCGCTGGGCGGGAATCCACTGCGATTCATCCGCAATGTTCCCAGGATATGCCGCATCCGCCTTCAGGACACTTACCTTGATATTTCCGCCGGTCAGTATCGCGCCTACTGGAACCGGTTTCGTGAAGCCAATCCTCAGATGACGGACTCCAAGTGTTTTAGATTTGCCGAACTCATAACCATAAGGTCTGCGCGTCCTGGAATCCTGCGCCCACATCAACCCTATCGGCATGCGTTCGATATTTTTCTTTTCAGCATCAGGGATCGGAGTCTCCTTGCCGTCAACCCACTCCGCATAAGCGGCAGGATCAAGGTCTCCCACCTTGAGCGGCGTCTGAAATATCCCTCTCCGCGCATCCGTCTTGTCAGCCTTTTCCTGGGCAAAGCATGTCATTCCCAAGACAACGAGAACCATCCATAAACCTATTTTCCTGTAGAGATAATTCATGCTGGCTCCTATTTAATCTCTTAAAAATTCTCTTACTATTTATAGAAGATAAAACAAGAACGTGATGACATTTAGATTTTTTCTAATTCATGGCATTCGTTAGTAGTTAAC
>JANYBI010000370.1 GCA_025360875.1 Lentisphaerota bacterium | reverse complement strand
CTCCCGTACAATCTGGATGCGGCGACCAAAGCGAAAATGGAGCTGAAAAAATATTGATTTTTCTTTTCCAATGCCTTTTCACCAAAAAAAGTAGCCAGCCCTTTTGAGGCTGGCTACGTACTTCACTGAACTCTTACGAATTATTTTACAGGAGGAAGGTAAGTTTTTAACACCCCAGGTCAAACCCTACACTATCAACTATGGATTGCACTGCGGGAATGCGCGGCGTTCCCCGTGGAATTAAAAATACCTATCGATTTCCCGGCGGGCTATTTCAGCTGCGCGGCGCGCCTTCTCCAGGTTGCCATGCATCGAATATACGTCGCGGACGACGAACTCGAGCTGGATATCCTTGTTCCTGGTAATTTCAAGCGTTTCCCTGATTTCGGCCGCCCAGGCTTCTTCGTTGAGTTCGACATCCACTCCGAGAAGGTTCGGATTGGGTTTGCGCGAATATACTATTTTCCTGCCTGACAGCGCTTCCGCCATGTAGTTCTGGTTCGCCCATCGGGAAATTGAAACCGCCTTCAGATTCGGAAGTTTGCCCAGCGATGTCTCCCAGATCGGATCTGCCGGCTCGCAGCAGCCCCAGTATACAAATCCGAACATCTCAGCGAGCGAACTGTAATATGGGAAACAGAACTCATGGAAAAGCTCAGGCGATACGCCCACCGTTTCCTGGCTGTCCATTCCGGCCCACATGTCTGAAAGCCTGACTTTCCCAGGAACTACTTCCCGTCTTGGGAGCTGCGTAGTGAAATTGAAGCAGGTTCCGCAGGTGCACTGGTTGCCGTTGTTAACGACTAGAAGCCCTTCCGCCTCGGCCCATTTCGACATCCTCAGCGCATTGTCGCGCAAGAGGGACATGATTCCATGCAGATTTTCCGGACAGTCATACATCGCCATGAAAAAAGTCTCCATGCTCATAAGCCGCATCAGGCGCTGCGTCAGGCAGGTGCTTCCAAATACTCCGGAACGCATGGCAACGGGCATTATGCCGCTGAAAAGCTCCTCGAGGAACGCCTTTTCCTCCAAGGTGGATTTCCTGTCGACGCTGAAAGTGGAAGGTTTTACCATGTCGAAACCATCCTTGAGATCCGTGATCGGACAATTGAAATGGTAGCCCAGAGTCACCCCTTCCCCATCTTTCACATACTCAACCGGCACCTTGATCCCGAACTCGTCATATGACAGATGCCAGCCCATGTCAACCGTGTCGGGACATACATGATCATCGTTCAGGATCTCGTGATGCCGGATGTTGCGGAGAAAGCTTCCTTCAAGGCTGCGGGCATATTGCGATGTGCATTGGAAGATGGAGGCTGGCATGAAGTCGCGGTCAAATGTCCATGTTTCAATCGCAAAAGGAGGACGTGAGCCTGTTTTGCCGTCATTGACATCGGTCCAGAGCTTCCGTCTCTGCCCCATCACGGGCAATGAAGCTATTTCTGACTGTTTTGCGGCAAGTTCGCGGAGACGGACTCTTTCGGATTTTGAAATCTCATAAGCCATTTATTGATCCTCTATGTAAGAAATTATGAGGCAATTGCAAAAGTATTCAGGAGTCAGGAGTCAGAATAAATCCGAATTTGAGTTCGAATTTCATTCTGGATTCTGAATTCTGTCTTCTGAATTCCTGTAAACCACGAATTTTACAACTGGCTCGCTGTGTTTTGTTATTTTTCAGTTGGAACGACGATTCCGCGCATGATTACATTCTGGCAGAGCACGAAGATTATGAATGTCGGGACAGCGGCGATTACGAGGGAAGCATACACGACCGACGAATGGGCCTGGCTCTGGAGCTGGAATATCCAGACCATGATTGTCCACATCTTCTGGTCGGGAATGATAATCAGCGCCATCATGAAGGCGGAATAGGCGCCGGTGAACGCGCCAAGGGCTATCACCGCGAGGATGGGTTTTGAAAGGTTCATCGTGAGCATCCAGAATTTCGTCCATTCGGTCGCGCCGTCGATGTCGGCAGCCTCATACAGCTCCTTGGGCATGCTGTCGAAGAATCCTTTCAGCAGGAATATCGAGAATCCGTTCGCCATTCCCGGCAGGATAAGCGCGGCAAAGTTGTTGAGCAGGCTGGTGGTCGTGAAATCCGGACCGAGCAATGGAACAATGATTCCACCTGTCACCAGTCCGGCGGCCAATGAGATGAGCGCCCGCCATTTCTCCTTCCAGCCTGGAAGCGATTTCTCCAGGATCAGGAATACCACTACGAGCACAACTACTCCGGCTCCTATTGGAATCAGGGGAAAACGTTTCAGCAGAAGGAAACCGGGGATCATCGTAACTTCTCCCGGGAACGCCATCGTCGCCATGCAGAACAGGAGGATCTTGTATGTGCCGGGCAGATTGAAACGGCTCAGGGCGTAGGCCGCAAGCGGATTCACGATCAGGGCCGTGACAACTGCGAGCAAACAGAAGATGAACGTATTCACTATTCCGTTGCCATGCATCCCGATATAGTCGATGACCTGCCAGTAATTGCGTTTCGTGAACTCCCAGCGCACAGCGGAACTGTCGGCCATGCAGTCCTGCCAGTCGACAGCGGCGGCAACGGCTCCGAGCCCCGGATAGTTTTCCGGAAGCTTTCCGTTTTCCCTGACAAGGAAATCCCTGAACATTTCGTCTACGCCATATATGGTCAGCGACTCTATCGGACAGAGCTCCTGTGATTTTATGAAATTCTCAAAATCCTGGCGGAGATAGGGCGCGTCATCTATTTTTGCAGGGAACGGAATGTCATTGAGGCTGGCAAGATCCGTCCTGTGCTCCTTGTTGAATATCACTATCGACTCATAATGGTTGCTGATGGATTTCCGGAAAGCCGGTTCGAGCGACGCATCTAGCCTCAGATAGTTCAGCCGGATCTCGTTCCTGACAAAATTGGTCCAGTCGTCGCGGAAAACTCCTGCCTCGGCAGGAACACGTTCCGGGAATTGGATCTCGGAATAACTTTTGAAATTCGTTCCGTGCGCCTGGTTGTATCCTTCAATCCGGCTCGTATAGACGCCGTACAGATATACCATCACATACTGTCCGCGGGCCCCTTCGATCATTAGTTCGGTCGACGGGATTGTGGCGCGCCATCTTATCATTTCCTGGCGGAAAGTTTCCGGCAGATTACGGTTGAGGTAACGGCCAATGATCTCGGTGGGCAAGCGGACATTGCTCCAGGAAGTGCTCGCCTGGTTCGAAGCGGTATTGTATGCCGTGAGATCGTTGCTGTATTTTTTCGCCATCCAACTCCGGTACGAACGGAGGTTCTTCGGAAGCATGCCCGGCGCGGTTGTCTGCCCGATGACGCGCTGGTCGGCAGGCAAAGTCTCGCGCCATCTGCGGAAATCGCGGACAAGCGCCGGATCGACCTGTGCAGGGGGCTCGATGCTCCTCCAGCTCAGGACCTGCTTGCACCAGGCCCACTGCGCGTCCTGGCTCAGGTTATTGTATTTTGACTCGGAATATTTCTGGAACAGGATGCGGTCATTGAACCAGAATTCGGGATACGGGCTGATGGACCAGGAATCAGCATCGCTCTTGACCGATCCGGAAAGCATCAGCATCAGCGGATAGATCATGGTTACGGATCCAAGCAGAAGCACGATGTAGATCGAGGCGTACAGCAGCCTGACCTTTGTGCTCCTCTTGCCTATTTCACTAATTATGGGCATTTCTCAAATCCCTGTTGTTACCACGAACCACACTAAAAACACGAAATTATTTCCTTGAACTTTCGCACTCCCGAACTTCCCCGTTCGATTGTTCGTCATTCGACTGTTCGATTTTTCCTCTTTCCCCAACTCCCGAACTCCCGAACTTCCTCACTTCTTCCTATTTTCCGCCCGCGGCCTTGAACTCCATCCTGCTGAGGCTCTGGAGCTGGTAGACCGTAAACCCTATGAGCATGGCGCCGAGGATCCAAGCCATCGCCGTGGCGACACCGAACCTCAGGAACCCGAACGCCTCCCAGAAAATGTGCAGGCCGATGACTTCGGTCATGCCGTGCGGGGTATATGGACCGCCACCGGTCATCGCCAGGATAAACTCGCTTCCGCTCTTCATGCACCCGATAGCGGCTCCTATGAAATTTATCGATATCAGGGCTTTGATCGAAGGCAGCGCAATAAACGAAACCTTCTGGAAAGTGTTCGCGCCATCTATGTCCGCGGCCTCATACAGATCTTCCGGAATCCCCTTCAGCGCGGCAAGATAGATCAGGCACCCCGGCCCCATTCCCGCCCAGATAGAGGGGAGCAGGCAGAAGAAAAGCGCGAATGCCGGCGAGTCGAGCCAGGCCGTAGTGAACTCGGTCACATGCGTCCCGAGGACGTAGTTGGTGGCGTCGACAAAGAAGTTCAGGATCTGGTTGATCATCCCATGCTGTCCGTAGAAACCTTTCCACAGGAAGATCACGACTACGCCTGCGAGCATCGCGGGAAGGTAGTAGATCGTACGGAAAAGTATTTTGCCCTTGGGAACCTCGGCAAGAAGAAGGGCCAGGACTATCGGCGCGATAAAGCCGAATGTCATGAACAGGAACGTATATTCCAGGGACACGAGCATCGCATACCAGAATTCCCTGCTGAAAAGCACCACCGCAAAATTATCAAATCCGATCCAGGTGCTGAAACCGCGCACGTTGTATTCCTGGAACGCCATCACCGTACCGCGCATCAGCGGCCAGTAGCTCCATACTGCGATGCTCAGGATTGCCGGAAGCAGGATCAGGTACGCGATCTTGTGCCGTCCGAACTGCCATTCGCCGCGTGCACGGTCAGCGTCGCTCCGCGTCATGCTCTCTGAAAAAGTCTTGAAAACCTTGAACAGCACCAGGACGAAAATTGCGAATATCGCTATCGAGACTCCCGCCGCGACACGGGTGCGGAAAATGCGCACTTCCTTGGGAAGGATGTTCAGCATCTTCTGGTTTGCAATATCGACCCTGACATTGAGGATTTCCTGAATACGTTTCTTTGCGCCGGACTCGTCCTTCGCCAGGATACAACGCTTGATTTCGCCATCTGTGCGTATCTGGTCGATCGCCTGGCTCATGTAGGTGTAGACCATCTGGCAGTTCTTCCCGTAAGGTTCCGGAACACCGTTCTTAAGGGCCTGGTCGGAGGCTTCCTGCCAGCCGGCGGGAACCTTGTTCACAAACTCCGAATAACCCGCCCGTTCCAGAAGCTTGGGACGGACGAAACGCCCGAGTCCGTTCTCGACATATACCTTCGCCTGAATCAGCTTCGCCTCGTTTCCACCTATGAACAGCATCCATTCCCAGGCTGCGTCACGGACCTTGACATTCTTGTCGAACCCCGCATAGATACCTGTCATCATCGCATTGAACTCGCTTCCCCGGACACCTTTGGGGCCTTTCGGAACCGGACCGAAATTCGTCGTGTTCGGATCTATCTGCTGGAAGGATTTCTGATCGATATAGTTGAAATACATCGCATACTGGATCGCGGAATTCTGGTCCCCGAGATTTACAACGCCTTCGAATTTACCAAAACGGTTCTCGAACGGCTCCATGAACATTCTCGCGACATAATAATAAGCCTCGACCGCTTCCGGAGTATTGAATACGCATCTCCAGTTTCCCTTCTCATCCTGTGCAACGGCACGTCCTCCGCACGAATAGAAAAAGCTCAAAGTCGACCAGCTGAGCTCACCGAGTGGAATGTTGACTCCGAATATGTTCTCCTTGGGATTGTGTATCTTGCGGGCCCATTCAAGATATTCATCCATGTCTCCCGGCACACGGTCAGGAAGTCCGGCCTCGGCAAAAAGATCCCTGCGGTAGAAAAGAGCCATAACCAGCTGGCTCTGGGGCATGCACCAGGCATGGTAATGGAGCGCAGATACAGTCCCCTGCCGCTCCTTGACAAACTGGCAGGATTCACCATAGGGACATTCGCGCCGGATGACCTCCCAGCACTGGGCCGGAATTCGTTCCTCGAAGATCTCGCCGTATCGCGGACTCTTGCGCAGGGCGGCGACATATTGCTCGTTTGACATCAGATGCCCGTCGCGTATTTCCGTTCCGGACGTCTTCTCAATGTAAGCGTCCAGAGGATATAGGAATTTCTGCCCTATATATGTGCTTGACTGGCGGAAGTTGACATACATTACTGCAGGAGAGATGTCTCCGGCGATCTGCATCAGCGGCACGGTATCCATGCTGCGGTTCGGAATGTATAGTCCAGTAGCAGGAACCAAGTTGACAAGAGGATGCAGTTTCTGGAATTCCTGCATGATCTTTATGCTGGCTTCACCGTCGGGGCCCCAGACATTGTTGTCAGGGACACCCCAGGCCTTGAGCTCAATCTTCTCCGACTTGTTCTGGACATCACCGGCAAACATGTCGATCTGGCCGGCAAGCAGCAGCGCGATGAGAAATTTAAATGTGAAAATGTTCCTCATTCAATTATGCCAATATCCTGCTGGTCTTGTACCTCCGTCAAAGACGGAGGTTTGATTTTGTTAGCCGCTCAAAGTATTAATAAATTCCAAGCTCCAATTTCCAAAATCCAGACAATTCTCAATCTTCAAATTCCAAACATGATTATTTAAATCCATGAAATTTCCCATGTTTACCGGTGTTTGTCTGATATTTTCTTCTTTTCCCATTTGTTTGGAGCTTGGAGGTTTGGAGCTTGGAATTTTACTGCTATCAGCCAAACCAAATTCTGCTAGTCTCCCCGGATCAGCTGGGGTTTACCGTTAAGTTACTTCTTCTGGCCTTCAGGAGCTGGCGCGGCGCCCGGATTATTCTTTATCAAACCTTCGAAAAATTCCCTGCTCCCGCTTTCGAAGCGGGGAATGATCTGGTTGAGTATGAAAGAGGCGACATCCTTGTTATATACTTCATCGCTGTCATGGGTGAGCCTGATGGCGTACTGGGGGAAATTGGGGGACTTTGCCCTGGCATTCGCAAATCCGCCGCCCAATGCGTTGCAGGCATCAGGCGCATTTCCAGTCGCCTGTCCATTGGCATTCTTCGGGATCAGGAAAAGGTAGGAGGTGGAGAACAGGGCCTGCTGGTAACTCTGGCCTTGTGCGCCATTGATGATGGTACGGCAGTCGTCGTTGAACGGCAGATACCCGTTTGAAATAGGGATATAGAGCGGAAAACGGTCAAAGTCGGAAAGCGAATAAGCCGCCATGGAAAGCACCATCTGCGCGCCCTTCCCTGTGCCGATCATGTAACGGCGTTTCGGATCTATATTGTAAGTGCTCCCGATTGACCGGATTATATTTTGGAGATTGCCCGACGTCTGGCCGAACATATGGCTGTACTTGCTGGCCTGCGGCTTAAATCCGAGCACAATCAGCTTCTTGCCAAGCAGGAACGAAGACCATTCCTTGACCCTGGCTTCCATATTGTCGTTCTCGTCCGGAAGAAATACGATAAGTCCATATTTTTCGGCCGGATTGAAATCTTCGGGGACAT
>JANYBI010000326.1 GCA_025360875.1 Lentisphaerota bacterium | reverse complement strand
AAAGTCCGGGAACCATTTCATGGGTAAATCCCATCTGATAGAATTAAAGAGGAAGACTCTTGTCTGTTTCTCAAATTCGTATGTAATCTAGAGCCCGTCCACAAAAAGTTGTTTTTGTGGATTTGATTTCATCAAAGTCAGCCGGGCTCTCAAAAAACTCCTCGCTTTGATGCGGTAAAATAATTTTCCTTCCTGTACGCTCGGATTTTTTTATATTCTCATGGATTCGGGGCGCACCCCTCCCTGCGGGCATCCGTCCGCCTCCGATTATCATGTGGTTTATTGAAGTTATCCGGCTTTCTGCAGTTCATCCTCATCCGCTTCTGGAAGCCTTGCCAGCACCCAGAGGTTGTGTGTGAAAACCGCCCATGAGAGATCCCGCTCCCTCTGCTCAAAGCTTTTCCCGGAAGCCGGATTGCCTACAAACCCGTTCCTGACAATTGCGATTCTCCCCTCGGTCTGGGCTCTGCGCTTTTGAAGTGTTATGAAGTCCGGTTCATTTTGGCGTTTTTTCAGCTCCGCACGGCTGCGCGGGCAAATGGCATTGTAGATGTTCTCCTTCAGGAGACGCTTCCTCATGGCCGGCCCATCGAACCCCCTGTCGCCGGCGAGCGCCCTTACGACCATCCCCTTGACTGCGAGGCGGTCAAGGCCTTCGCCAAGCTGGTTCACTTCTCCGGGCGCGGCATCCCGGTAAAGGTTGAAATCGACGACAAGGCCGTCAGGCTGTTCGCACAGATAAAAGACATTCCCGAATTCCACCTCGGAGGACGCCTTGCCTCTTACGACGACATTGACGCCGTCATCGTAAAGGCTCAATATCTTGTCTTTGTTCTCAGACTGCCTTCCCCCGATGATCCGGCCATGCGCCTGTTTTACTGCCGCAGGCAGTTTCCCCAGGACGTTTTCCATCCTGTCAGTTATCTCTTGCGCGCTGTCCTTGTCAAGGTCGGTTTCGGTCTGCCATAGCTCCCCGAGCAGGTCGCAATACCTTCTGCCATGTTTCCGCACCACCTCTGCAATCTTCTTCATTTCCCGGAGAACCCTCTTCCGTTCCTTCCTGGAATCCTTTTTCCGCCTTGAGCTGGACATGTCCATGCAGCATTTGTTGATCTGCGTCATGAAGCTTGAAGGGCTCGGGATACGGTGGAACAGCCCGTGCCTTCTTATCGTGAGTATCGATTTGACAAGGGTCCTTACCGCATCCCGCATAAGCAGCCAGTCCACGGGGAAGTGGATGTTCGCCTCAAGACAGCAGGCATCCACAAATATCTCTTCTGTGGAAATCGCCTCCCCAAGCCTTATCCGCGTGTGATTGTCCCGGGCGAGGACGACCACCCTGTCCACAAGACCTGATATTTTTTCCTTCGGGAGGAATTTCGAATACTTCTGGAGAAGGCTCTTGCAGGGAACTTTCACCTCATCCATTGCAATGACACCTATGAACCTCTGCAGCACGGGGCTTTCCGCGATCCTCCTGCTCAGGCTTATGAAACTTCCGCCGAGGTAATGCCGCAGCATGTTGCATCTCATGGCCCTCACCGCATGCTCCGCCAGCCTCTTCCTCGCTGCGGGCTTCAGGATTTGCTTCACGTGATTCTCGACGTGCTCCAAATATGTGGCGGCCACTTCGAAATCAATCCCCCCAGCACGCAGAATGAAATCAATCCTTTCAAGCAGGTTGCAGTACTCGGTGAATTCTTTGTTGTTTTTTACACGGGGAATTGCTGGACAAAGCTCGGCTTGGAATGATATTATGTCTTGGGACATGCATGCTTCTTTCGTTTATAATTGCTGTTTTTTAATGAACTCTCGACAATTTCATTATTATGCAGCTAGGCGATCAGCATGCAAGTCCCTTTCTTTTAATTATTTATATTTCTATAGACGGGCTCTATATAGGCGGACATTCACCTTCAGACACAAAGAAAACTGCAATTGTTTATGATATCGTAATCATAAGAAATATGACAATATCCTTTATTCTGATGGTCATGAAGCAGGATTTAGGGGAATGAATTGGAAAGATTGCCTAATTAATCCTTCTGTCTTAAA
>JANYBI010000321.1 GCA_025360875.1 Lentisphaerota bacterium | reverse complement strand
TCTTTTTTTTAGCCATTGTCGCGGTGATGGAAAGGTTTAGAACTTACGGAGGCAGGTAAACTCGTTCTTGAAGTTAGGACAAAATCCGGTCTATTGTGTACTGTGCTCTTTGAAAATATTACGTTTTCGGTCAGGCACTATTTAAGAGATCCAATACAGGGCTAATGCGCCGGCGAATGTGGATTAGGATAGCCGAAAAGTGTATAGAATGAGCCGGGGTCGCCCGGACGGTAGCCAAGAACATTTGGCGGCGGATTGAGCATGTCTGCGGCTTGCATTAATCCTTGAAAGGAGCCTGATGTCGGAGCTCGGACGTAAAAATTGTTATTTGGCAGGCACGCTGGATACAACAGGCGCCATGCGGGATACTTCAAACCTTGGCCACCGAGCCACGGCACTACGCTTGCATAGTCTTTCCAGACAAAAGACAGCCATGAGCCAGATCCGTCAAGGTTGCCCCAGTTGCCGCCGGAAGGCATCACATAAGGAAAAGCGGCGGGAGCTCCGGGGCATCTCTGTCCATACTTAAGATGGCTTGCTATCCGTGATCCCTCGCCGCCAACACCTGAGCTATTGCAGCCCCCCGCGGTATTCCAGGGGGAATCCTCAGGTCGCGTGATATGATCACCAAGAATACCTACAGAGGAATTGCCAAATCGCTCCGAAGCCTTCTGTGCAAGACGGGTAGATTTGATGAAAATATCCGGCATCGGCTGACCACAAGTGCCGCAGTTGTTGAATCCGGGCCAGCCAATGGCAGCAGCAGAAACGCTATGTGTTCCAACCATATAGCCGAGGCGTGTATCATTATTGAGGTAGTTCTTGATGGTGTAGTTCATGGAAGGGCACCAGTTCAGCTCTGACGATTTCAGTTGAAGCCGGTCCATCATGGTGGCGTCAATCTCGGCATTCCCCCCGCTGACGCTGGTGTCAGGGGGTATGATATCGTTATTGTCAATAGTATATTCTATATAACCTAAGACCAGCTGTCTCACATTTCCGAGGCAGGCGGCACGCGAGGCCATTTCCTTCGCTCCACGCAGGGCCGGCAGAAGCAAGGCGATAAGTATCACGATGATCGCAATGACAACCAAAAGCTCGATCAAAGTGAATTTATATGAAGACGCAGTGGAATTCCGTTTCATGAAATCTCCTTTTCAATTACATTCAGCACCCTATTCTCACAGCACAATGGATCCTCCCTCTGCCAGCTTCGCGCGCAACAGCTGTGGATTGACGTCGCTGACAGAAGAATGTTTCCCTATTGCCAGCGCACAGGCCACTCCGGCGGCCTCGCCGGTCTGATTCATGTTCACCATCACGCGCAGAGCGCTGAAAGCGATCTTGTCGGCGTCAATCATCCGTCCGGCGAGGATCAGGTTCGGCACGCGATCCTGCAGTAGGCAACGGAACGGAATCTGATAGAAAGTCGGATCCTCTGGCAGCGGGTCTCTCCAACGTCCTTTCTGGAGCGCCATGCCTCGTTCGGGAATGACTTCCTCCGTACCGTCAAGATATCGGAACGTTATACCGGGTCCGTCGGCATGATGGATATCGACCCGATAGGAACCGTTGGCAATGGCATCGGAAAAGCAACGGCCATATAGCACATCGTCACCAGTGAGCCGGTAGCGGGCGACGATGCGGCGCGTTTCCCGCGCCCCAACGGTGGCAGCCAGATCCGCAAGAGCCGGAGAAGCCTCCCGGGGGCCATACTTTCGAATCACATCCATAATCGCACGTACCTGGCGGCGCCCTTCAATTTCAGCACGTGTCAGTTGGTCAGCGTCGGAGGTGTCCGCACCGAAGATATGGGAGTCGGCGCGCAATTGAATCCCAGGCAGGCCAGGGATAGGAGCACCCCATCCCCAGTCCCTGGCAAGTCCGAATTCCTGGCCGTGCTCCCTGACTGCAGCACCCCAGTCAAATCCTTCCAGCAAGTCGAGGCCGTAGACCTTGGCACAGGTGGTAGGCGGCTGGAGAGTGTCCGGACGGAAGGACGGCAATCCCAAGTCCAAGGCGAGATCTGCGTCTCCGGAGGCATCAATAAATTGCCGAGCCCGAATGGCTCCACGTCCGTTCTTGTTTTCGATGATGACTGCACATAACTTGCCGTCCTCCATCAAAGGTGCCGCGTAGAATGTGTGGAGAAACGGTGTGATCCGGTTCTCCACCACGAGTTCGTCCAATTCGATCTTCATCTCCTCCGTATTGAGAAAATAAGCGTAGGAGGCGACACCGGTTTCTTTCACGGCTCCACGCTTCCTCAGACGTTCGAGCATTTCCACGGTGAGACCTCCAATGATGGGACGTCCTTCCCGGGTGTCATTCAGGCTGTGCCAGATGTGGACAGCTCCAGCGGTTGCAACGCCGCCAAAACAGTTTTGTTTTTCAACAATGGCTACGCTAGCTCCCATCCGGGCTGCGCGTACCGCAGCAAAAACACCTGTACAGCTTCCGCCAACAACACAGATGTCCGTCTCATGGACGACAGGTATTGCACGTTCAGGTTCCATGACTGTTTTCATATTGTCTCCTCCGTTGAACCTTATATCACAATGTCAAGACACCAGGCAAATAGTAGTCAAGCTTGGTCATTTTCATTCTCCGTCTCCAAGTTCATTCCTGGCCAAAGTGACAATGCCGTCAGGCGATGCGACATATCCGGCCGGAGCCTTTTGATGGCGTTTCAAATTGCGGTAGATGCTTTTTCTGAGCCTCGACAAGCTCAATGGCCATTGCCCTTGTCCTGTAAGGATCAATGGAATTGGAATCCAGGTAGAGAGCTTGTACGAACTTCTCCATGCTTCCTTCCAACGCGGCTTCGGCAACTGTTTCAATCCATAGGAACTTAGAAGCAAGAATGGCGGCCAGACAGTCCGGAAGAGGTGGCGGTACCAGTGGGCGAAGTCCGTTTCCAGACGTGACGGCTGGTGCTTCGACTATGGCATCGTACGGCAGATTGGGAATCCTCCCTCTGTTTGGCAAATTTACCGAATATATCTTTTCCCTGTTCAGCCTGATGTTTGAAATTATTTCCACGACCTGCTCGTGTTCCCCCTCCGAGCCACAAAGATATTTCCTGGGCATTGGTGACTTTGAAAATGCCACTTCCTCCATCTCTGCATAGATACTGTCACCATGTGCAATTACACTTTCAAAGCCATATGCATCAACTCCGAGCGTCTTTCCAAAATAGCTTTTTTCAGAACTGAACAGCCCCGGGAAGAACTCAGTGACATGCCTGTCCATGACTGCAGGAAAAGCCCCGTACATTTCAGTAAGCATCCATGAAAACGGATCCTGTACCACCTCCATGCCATTCCCTCGACAATGTGAACCATTCTCCTCGAAGGAGGTGATCAGTTCCCTCTGTTGCCTGAATTTCTCAATCTTTCTTGCAGCCAGCGTCTTCAGTTTTCCAGTCATGTCCTCACCTTTGCATCTCAGAGATGTGAACCAGGTAAGATGGTTGATGCCTGCCGCGGAATAACTGAGGCTTTCCGTCCCACAGCCAAGCTCCTTGGAAAGGTACCGGGCCACATGGAAGACCCCGTGGCAGAGACCAGTCATTTCCGCTCCGGTGGCCTTTCGGACTCCGCGGCATACGGCGCTCATAGGATTGGCATAATTAAAAAAAAGGGCGCCAGGAGAGAATTCAAGAACATCTTCGGCTATTGCGACCATCGCGGGGATCATCCTCAGCGCCCTGGATGCTCCTCCGGCCATCGCTGTGTCGCCAACCGGCTGGTAGATTCCATATTTCCTTGGAATGAAGACATCCTTTTCCCATGCGCGTCTGCCCCCGACGCCTATCGTGCATATTACAGCCGTGGCTCCTTTGAGCATTTTCCTGCGGTCGGTGGATGCCTTGATCATTATGTCACTTTTCGATGTGACGGCCATCTTGATGGCAAGCCTTTCAGCGACTTCAAGAGCTTCAGGATCAACATCCACCAGCCTGACTTCACAGTCCATTCCCCGTTTCAGAATGTCTGCGATCATTCCCCGGATGAACATCGCGCTGCCTGCTCCGATCAGAACTATTTTCTCCTTCATCATTTTCCTTCATCCTGTAATTGATGGTCTGCTGGAGAGACGTTTTCTTGAGGGAAGACATTACCTTGAAATATCGGAGATGTAAAGCTTTTTCGATTGTCTCCCATGACATATCTGTTGTATATTTGCCCTTTCCAATATAGTTTAACCTTATTTAAGGCCCCTGATGATTCACAATTGGCACGTTGCGGAAGATTATGTATGTACATGTATCCCTTCGTGAAAGCGGGAGTAAAATGAAAACTGAAAACATCAATGACGGCAATATAAGCACCATGAATTTCGACTTGGGCTTTGCGAATCCGGTCTTGCTCTCGCATAATGTATCCGGAGAAAAGTCTGCCTCACAGTACGATATGCACTATTGCGTGGAAATGGGAATTGTCTGTTCCGGTTCCATGAAACGTATATTTCCAGGGTATGAGAGAACTCTTCACCGTGGAGATGCCTGGTTCTGTGGAATATGGGAGCCGCATGGCTTCAGTGTCATTTCGGCTCCTTCAGAAGTTTTGGTATTTCTTATCTATCCCCCTTTTCTAGTAAAAACGATATTCGAAGGATCCTCTGGCAACGACTGGCTCAAGCCGTTCAAGGTTACACCTAAATCGCGTCCGGTTCCAGACGTCAGGAAAAAAGAGCATATCATGTGCATCTGCAGGAAACTGCTTGACTACAGGGAGGAGCTTTCCAGATCCCACCTGGCCATATGCACGATGGAGCTGCTTGCGCTCCTTGCAATGGACTGGGATCATGGAAAGGTGACCGAAGCCGGCTCTTTCAGGCATTACGAGGTTACCGCAAGGGCGATAGACATGCTCTTCAGGGAAAAACATTTCATTCCTACCGGGGAGATTGCCTCCAGATGCGGCGTGTCAAGAAACCATTTCAGCAGGATATTCAGCGAGAACATGGGAATCGGTTTTGCAAAATTCGCCCTTGGGTTCCGGCTCAACAATGCAGCATGCGACATCCGTAGCTCTCTCATGACTTTGGATGAGATTGCAGAAAAGAATGGTTTCTCCGATGACAGCCATCTCTGTCACAGGTTCACCGCTCATTTCGGAGTTTCTCCCATGCAGTATAAGAGGAATCACGATGGATTGCCATATAAGCCTTGAGTTGTAATATATCAGTAATCTCGCCCCTTCGGTCAGGAGCCTCAAAATGATGGGAAAAACACTTCAAACTGTCGAAAACGAGAGAGGGTAATGTGCGAATTCTTGCAAATATATAATCCTCTTTCCCGTCTCAGCATCTCGGCCGCTCTGACTCTTGGACGGTTCTCTTCATCTTCACCCTGTCACCCACCCAACCATCCATTAATCTATCCACCCGTCTTCTTACAGCACGAGTCTATGACAGACATATGCCTCTGCGGCCTTGACTGAAATCTCATGCCCCCTTGTCCTGGCCAGATATTCCATGTTCTCAATGCTGCAATGATGCGGTGAATGCCTCAGCTGCGACTTGTGGAGGCTGAGCGCCTTGAGCTTGGCGTCCAGGAAGTCACTGATGTCCACGTAGAGATTGGGATGGAACTTGTCATAGTCAGTGTTCCAGAACAGCGTCTGGTTGTCATAGCTTAGCACTACTCTGGGGAAAGCCTTGACCTTGGGGTCGTGAGGACGGCATGCGGTAAAACCGGCTGTGAATGTCGCAACATGGTCCTGATTATAGGAAATTGCCGGAAGGGCCACCATGGTAGGATTGATCTTGTCGAGTGAAACCGCGCTTTCCTTTTCTATCACGTTTATCAGATCCCTCTGCGGAATCTTGTCCAGCCTCAGGTGCGTCTCCGGATCCTTATACCATATATCATATCCGTCCAGCTTCAGATATTTTGCAACAGCCGCGAACTCCTCCTCCCTGGTGGACCCCTTGACGACGTCCTTTTTCCCGTCGTACAGCTTCAAGTCGCCGACGCTCATAACAAGCACATACACTTCCCCGCCGAGTTTTTTGATCTTGGCAATGGTGCCTGCGCACCCGAAAGATTCATCATCTGCATGAGGGGAGATCACAAGAAGGCGCTGTTTCGACAGGAATTCCTCGGAGACTTCATTGTAAGCTTGCATCTGTTCATCCCTTTCTTTGTCATGCTTATGCCTGAGGACAGAATATGGAACCGATATAGGGAAAGATATAACCCGGCAGGGGGAATTCAAGACGGGCGGAGTTCTTTTCAACGGATGCCAGATCAGCTTAAACGCACTGGCTGTCCAGGAAAAGCTGGAGGATTATGCAGGCAGCCACCGCATCGACCTTCTCCTTGCGCTTGTCCCTGGACACATTTCCTTCAATAAGGATTTTTTCCGCGGACATGCTTGTGAGACGCTCATCGATAAGTTTCACCTTGATCCCGGTCTTCTCCTCGAGGAGCGTGGCAAGCTCCCTGACTTTTGCCGCATGCGTGCCTTCGTCGCCGCTCATGTGCTTCGGAAGCCCCAAGACGATCTTTTCAGCCTTGATCTCCCTGATTTTCAGCTCCAGCTGCTCGGCGAGCTGCTGCATGGATAAGCTGTCGCACCTTATGAATCCTGCCGGCTGGGCGAATGTGCCGGTGGGATCGCTTATCGCAATACCGGTCCTGACAGTTCCGTAATCAATTCCGATGACACGCATATTTTTTTTCTCCTAAAAAATTTAAACTAGGATGTAAAATATTTTATACAAATTATATTCTCATGAAAGTTCTGTAAACCCATGTGAGTTTTTCTAAAGTCATAGGATAAAGATGAAGCGCGTTGAAATACCTTTCGATAAATTCTCGCTGCAGGCCCTGAAAGCCTGGGGAAGCGACTGGTTCCTCCTTACGTCCGGGGATTTCAAGACAGGAAAATTCAATACGATGACAGTCGCATGGGGCAGTTTCGGCGTGATGTGGCAGAAACCTTTCGCGATGGTAGTCGTAAGGCCCAGCCGCCACACCTACAGATTCATTGAAAAACACGACAGTTTCACTCTCACGGCATTTGATGAGGGACAGAGGGAAACCCTTAAGTTCTGCGGAATGAAGTCCGGCAGGGACACCGACAAGATAAAGGAAACAGGGATTACTCCAATCCCTTCGGTTAAAATTGATTCTCCCGGCTTCGAAGAGGCCGAACTCATAATCGAATGCAGGAAAATGTATTTCGACGATTTCAGACCCAAAAATTTTCTTGATGACTCCATAGCAGGCAATTATCCTGAAAAGGATTATCATAGGATTTATTTCGGCGAAATAATGTCAATCAGCGGAGTGAAAAAATACCTTGGCGGTGAAAAAGAAAATAGTTAAGGATGAAAAGCCCGGAAAGACTATCCTTCTCATGCGGCATGGCAAGTCCGACTGGGAGGAAGGAATATCCGATTTCGACAGGCCTCTGGCGATAAGAGGAAAAGGCGATGTCCCGCTGATAGGCAGATTCCTGCTGAAGACCAAGAAAGTGCCGTCCTGCATTATCTCATCCCCTGCGATACGCGCAAAAGAGACTTCAGAGCTTCTCGTGAAGGCATGCAGATACAAATCCGACATCAAATACAGCGATTCCCTGTATGAGAACAGTTCGGGAGAGATCATGAAGGTCCTCCAGAATCTCGACGATTCGATCGAAACCGTGATGGTGATAGGTCACAATCCGGCTATCGAGGAGGCCGCGAAAAAGCTCTGTTTCAGGGAACTCAAGAATCTCGAGGACGGAATAAAATTCCCCACAGCCGCGCTTATCTGCCTTGGAGCCGAGATTGAATCATGGTCCGAGCTTTATCCTGGAAATTGTTCCATCTACTGGTTCGTAGTGCCGAAGCTCATCAAGGGACTGTTCTGAGGCCGACATGCGCAGCCGAAAAGTGTCAGAGTATCAACGTGTCAAAGTATCAGGGTAATTTTCTCTGACACAATGATTCTCCAATGAGAAGCATGATGACACTTTGACACTGAAAAATCAACATTAAATGAGCCTAACTATGAATGCTTCCGATCTCGACAAGGCGGTAAGAACTTCCGGAGATGGAATTTCCATCGACTGCTGGATACAGCCGAAATCCTCCAAGACAGCATTTGCCGGCATCCACGGGAC